>CAMKAB010000088.1 GCA_946410375.1 uncultured Spirochaetaceae bacterium | reverse complement strand
TTGCGGTTAAGGCGAGCGGTTCTTATGCGTTCTCCGAAAAAGTTGCTATGTTCGCTTCATTCGAACCGGATTTGTTGCTCTATTCAAGGATTGAGACAAAGGAAAGCGGAACTAAGCTTACGAAGTATTCAGACGGCGGTATCTGCTTCAGATTCGCTCCGTCCACAGCAATCGGTTGCTCTTTCACATTCTGATTATTTAATCGGAAGTTATACGAAAACCGCAGGAAACTGCGGTTTTTTGTTTTTTAAATATTCCCTTTGTGCTATACTCTTAAGAATGAGTGAATTAAACGTATTGGATATTATACTTTTTATCTTTTTTGTTATTGCGGGAATCGCCGGGGCGAAAAAGGGATTTCTGGAAGACTTTTCCCAAAAAGCCGGGTATCTGATAGGTTTTTTCGTGGCTATTGCATTTACGAAAAGCCTTTCCGGTTTTGTTATGAAAACATTTTCTCTGCCATTATGGTTGTCTTCCGCCGCTTCGTATGTTGTTTTGTACCTTTTAGGGTATCTTTTAATTAAATACATCAGTTCCGTTCTGAAGGACGCACTTAAATCCAATTTTTCCGCTTTTGTGGATAGCCTTCTCGGATTTATTCTTAAATTTGTTGAATTTATGATTTTGGCGTGCATAATCGTACGTTTGCTGTATACGCAGAGTCTGTTTAATTTAAAACCGTTGATTGATTCATCGTTCATATGCAGCAAGGTCCTGTTTAAACTGATGAATTTTAAATAAAACGGGTAGGACTTTTTTTATGTTCTTCGGGTTGGAAAACACACAGAACGAAGTCTCATTGGAATTGGAAAATTTATGCAAGAGCGGAGATTTGCCTTCTTCCCTCCTATTCTCGGGACCTGCTTTTTCTTCCCGTATGTATGCGGCGCGATGCGTTGCGAAGTATTATAAATCCGATGAAACAAGCATGATAATTCTTTCGGATAGGGACTACGGTGTTCGAATAAAAGCGCTTCTTAATGTGTTTAAGGAGTGTAAGGAGGAAGAGAACTTCGGTTTGATTAAAATATTTTTAAAACAAACCGTTTCGGAATATCTCTTGCAGTATAGCGGCGCTTTGCTTGAAAACGTTTCTTCAACTCAGAAAAAATCGTTTACGGATGCTTCTGAGTGTTCCGAAATTATAAACACGATTGAGGATGTAACCCTGAAAGACTCTGATGCTTTTTATAAGAAGCTGGAGAAGTCTCTGGCAGCATTGAAGATAGAAAAGAACTCCTCGCTTTCCGTGAATCAAATCAGGTCGATCAAGACGTGGTGCAACACTTCAAGCCTTGAGAACAGGCGGAAAGTAGTTATTATTGAAGGGCTTGAAAATACAACCCCTTCCTGTTCAAACGCGCTTTTGAAAATAATAGAAGAACCGCCCCGAAATACGACTTTTATCATTCTGACTGAAAATGCCGGACGTATTCCTCTCACGATACTCAGCCGAGTTCGGAAGTTTAGTTTTACGCCTTTTTCCGATATCGAAACGCGGTATATTCTCTCTTTAACCGGCGCTGAAACGGGAAATTTCAAGAATTTGAACACGTTTTTTATTAAAATGAGCGGAGTGAACTGCGCTTTGTTGGAAGAAAATGCAACCCGGCTTGCGAATTCGGAGAAAATCAACCTTGTCTCGCTTGTATCAGAACTTGATGCATCGGATGGGTACGAAATATTTTTTACATTGCTCACTGAAAAAATGCGTGATAAATACCGCACCTTGATTTCCAAATACGAGTCTTCTTTATCCGGAATTTCGTCTCTGAAAAAAACGGAACGTATGGAAGGGGGAGCGGACTATTCTTCCCTCAGCGCCGCAATGCAAATCGGCAGCCTTTCGAGAAAAACAGAAGAGGCGGTAAATCGCGGTAAGGTTCTGAATCAGTCCGCACGTCTTACGCTGGAACATGTTTTGTATCTTTTCGCAAAAAGCGGTTTGTAGTGCATCCTGTGGTTCTTCTCAAATTCCGACAGGTGTGAAAAGAACGAGAATTCCGTATTGTTTTTCTTGTAAATCCGCGGGAAGCGAGGGGAAACGGAAGCAGAGTAATCCTCATGTTGTATTCTCTTTTAATGTATAAAAATAATTAAAATTTGATAACGGAAAATTTTTTATTTACAATTCATATTTTATTCAATTATAATGAAAAATATGGAACTGCTAAACGTGCATAAAACATATTCGGGAGCCTCTATGCCAGATGTCGTTTTGGAAGTTCCTGGTGTGAACAGGTATACCGGAGTGTTTGCGGAATGTTCGTCGGGGAAAGTTCTGTGTTCCGTTAATAATCTTTCGCTGTTCATAGCGATTTCAAAGCGTACGGATGGTTTGCTGTTTTGTACGAATTGCCTTACCGGCGAGCATAAGAAGTTCCAGTCCTCCTCGTTAAAATACAAAAAAGAAGATAAGTGGGGGAATTACGTTAAGGCGGTTTTCGTTGCGCTCGAAAAGAAGATAAAGAATTTTCGGGGCGTAACAATTACGTTGGAGGGGCTTTTGCTCTCCGCCGATTATGACACGGTGAGAAGCGCTATCGCCCTCGGCGTGCTGAGCGTGGTGAAAAAACTTTTCGGGGTCAGCTTGGATCATGCTGAAATGAGGCAGATTCTTTATTCGGTGTTCGGAACGTTTTGTTTGGAAACTGTTCCGCAGGCTAATTTGCTTACGCTGCTCTATGCGAAGAAAAACAGTTTTGTTTTGGTGGATTTGGAAACGGCGGAATATAAGGTTCTCTCGAATCCGTTTAAAAAGACATCCGAATACGGCTTTTACGTACTGGATGGAAAGGTTCCTCCGGGTCCCGTGAGAGAAGAATTGCAGTCAATCAGAGATTCCCTTAATGTGAGCATGAAAGAGTTCAGGCTCTATTTCAAGAAAAACTCGTTTAAAAATTTTGATATAAACAGACTGAAAAGCATGCTTTTTATGGGCGGAGAAGCCTCGTTCGGTTCCGAGCACAGAAAGCTTTGCAGGTATATGTATTCTGAGCAGAGAAACACCGAAGACATTGAAGCGGCGATAGAAAATAAGGACGTTGTCCGGTTCGGAAAGGTGTTAAGCAGAAATCAGAAAGATATTAAAGAGGGGCTGGAGCTTATTTGCCCGGAGATAGACTGGATAGTGAAGCGACTTCTTGATGAGCCGGCTTGTACCGGCGCCGGTTTTGCGTCTAACGGAACGTCGGGGGTTGTCGCTTTTGTTATGAAAAACGCTGAGTTGGATTCGTTTAGGGAGAAAATCCAGATGTATGAGCATATTTTCGGCTTTAAGGCGCGTCTTTATTCTCTTGACGATACGGAAGTCGCTCATTTTACCTCCCCGAAAGCGTGATGCTTCTCTGGAAATTGTTTTTTCCCGTATGTCGAAAAGGCGTTAGAGGCTTTAAGATACGCTTTTCTACGGTGTTTTCGGTTCTGACCGGTTTGTCGGTCGGATTTTTCGATGTTGTTTTTGTAGTCTGATTTTTCGATATTGCCTCTGTAGCTTGATATTATTCAGTAATTTTATTATCTGTTATGTATGGTGCTTTAGGTAAAGTTTATGATTTATTATTTCGAGGTACGGTTATATGAAAATATTACTCGGTAATGACGACGGGTTTGGTGCAGACGGCATTGTTGCGCTTGAAAAGGAGTTGGAGAAACATGGGCATGACATTTGGGTATGCGCTCCTTCCGAGCAAAGAAGCGGGTTTTCTCATGCTATCACCGTGGCGAGACCGCTTGAAATAAAGAAAATTTCACCTCGGCATTATACCTGTTCAGGGTCGCCGGCTGATTGCGTTATGTATTTCATTGAGGCGAACAGGGCGGGAAAGTTTGAAATGGGGGAGCCTGATGTGGTGATTTCGGGTATAAACTGGGGCTACAATATGGGCAGAGACCTCTTGTATTCGGGTACGGTGGGCTGCGCTTCCGAGGCGGCTCTTTTGGGAATTCCGTCCGTTGCAGTCAGTGCTGAGATAACGGAAAACCCTCCTTATGAGGATGCGGCGCTTTTTACTGCTCTTCACCTGGAGGAGTTTTTCAAAACAATCGGGAAAGGTTCGTTTCTCACAATCAATGTCCCGACCGGCTCTCGTTTGGAGTGGATGCCTACGGTTGTTGATATGACGAGTTATTATATCAATGATTTTGAAATTCGGGATGAAACGATTGTTATGACGGGACGCGGGCTCGATTCCTTGAAAAAACGCAGGAGAGAGGCTTTTTCCGAGGTTGAGGCGGTGTGGTTCCATAATAAAATATCAGTGGCTGGAGTTAAGGCTCTGCCGCGGACCGATTTAAGAATGTACAGGTCGCTCGAAAATTTAGCGACGTAAAGCCCCGCGCCTGAAAATTTGATAACGGATGGCGGGTTTTAAATCCCGCGGCGCGAGGTTCTTGCGAGAGAGTGTGTTTTTGCGTGAACAAGAGGGTGTTTCGAAATTGAAATTTCCGCAATGTAAAACCGTGAACGTAAAATAACATAAATAACATTAAATAACATTAAATACGAATCTGAAGGCTTCGAGCTTTAAAAGGTTGAAAAGCCGGTAATTGACAATCGGTACCTAAAAAATGACAATAAAGCGATAAGGAGAAATTTCGACGCTATGGCGAGACTTGTATATATGGATAATAATGCCACAACGAAGATGGCGGATGAGGTGATGGAAGCTGTTTCAAAGGCGGAAAAATCGTTTTACGGAAATGCATCCAGCATGCATAGTTTCGGAAGAGAGGCTCATAAGCTGGTGGAAGAAGCGCGAAGCGATGTTGCATATCTGCTTGATTGCGCGCCTGAGGAGGTGCTTTTCACGAGCGGAGCATCCGAAGCGAACAACACCGTATTGGGCATTGCCGAAGCGATTATCCGGCGCGGCGATAAGCGCAGGATTATTACGAGTACGATTGAGCATCCATCAATTATGGAAACTGTGAAGTATTTAAGAGGACAGGGCGTACAGGTGGATACGGTTGAGGTGGACGCCACCGGCAGAGTCAGAATGGATATGCTGAAAAGCCTTCTCGCAGACGATGTGGCTCTTGTATCCGTTATGACGGGCAATAATGAGATCGGAACCATTCAGGATATTGCGGAGATAAGCGCTCTTGCGCATGAGTGCGGGGCTTTAATGCACAC
>CAMKAB010000087.1 GCA_946410375.1 uncultured Spirochaetaceae bacterium | reverse complement strand
ATTTAATTATGTTTTCAGAAACACAAAAGAAAAACGTACCGAAAAACACGATTCGGGAACTTTAGGTTTTATCAATCTTGACCTCACCGAACGTTTTAAAGGCTTCTCTCTTTACCAAAATTTTGAATTTTCCGGTTCTGGAATACTTAAATCCGGAAATAACGATGAAAATCATACGGTTCGTTCAGTTCTTCTGCGCTTCGGTGTTCAAAAAGACTTTCTTTGGGTTATATCGGACAAGGCTCTGACATTCTACACGGGAGGAGCCCTTTGCTTCAGGGGAGATAAATCTGACAAGTCGGACTACAAAAACACGATTTTAGGTGGCTTTGGGGTAAAAATCGGTTGTTATTATCCCCTCTTTAATCACTCTCAAAACGAGGCTCTCGTTTTTCTGCATTATCAGGGAGACCTGTATGTTCTCCAAAATGCAACTTCAAACGGTAATTTTAAAGTAAGCCTGAAAGACTCATGCGCATCTCACACCGTAAGTTTCGGCATAAACATTAACATTAAAAATCTTACGAATAACATAAATGAAAAACGGGTACGGAGACATATGGAAAAAATAGAAGGGCATAACAGGCGCTGATTTCAAGCTCTATGAAACGATGTGTTTCAACAACTACAGCGAAACTCCGTAAACACTTCAAAATCCGGTTTATTTCAAAATCCGGCAATATGAAAACATTTATAAAACCTTGGCGAAAAAAACATATTAAAAAAGGAGAAAACATGAAATATCTTTCAATAATCCTCATTATTTTAACACTTGTCTGCGGCAACGTATTTGCTGCCGAGTCAAACACTTCGGGAATCAAAGGCTTTGATTCTTCACTTTCGGAAAGCGAATCTATCATTAACAAAGTCTTGGGCGTTATCAAAATAATCTCTATCGCCTTTTTAATCGGTTCCATTTTTCTGGGCGCAATAAAATACCTCAAGGCAGACGGCGCTCAAAAATCCGAAATCATAAAAACCACGATTATCTGCACCGTTGTAGCGGCATCTCTCATAGTTATCGCCTACAAAATACCGATTTGGCTCGGAATGGATGCGTATGTAAACGCGTAAAAAGTTCAAAACGAACATTATATTGTTTGAAAACGATTACTGAAACTGATATGAGAGAAAGGAGTTGAAAACGGGTATTATTTATTTAAGAAACGCTCGCGAAATCCTGGCAGAAAAAGCTCTTTAGCACGGTTACCATATCATTTAGGACCTGTTTTTCACTTTATACAAGAGCCTGAAAGGCGTAAAACCTCACCTCGATATCGAATTCTGCCGGACATCTCCGTATTGTGATTGTTTTGTCATGGATTATTTGCACGTCTCCTGTTTTTGTTATTCAAGCGTAAATCCCAACATAAACAACATAAAACGGACTGATATGAAACCGAAAAAACCATAACAAAGGAGAATTTATGAAAAAAAAGTATTGCTATACGGGACTGAACCGCCGTATTCTGGTACTCGGAGTTCCGCTCATCTTTCTTTTTTGGGAAATAACATGCCTCGTTTTGAGCATATTCCTTTTCGGATGCAACGTCCTTGTAATGCTTGTTCTTACCTTTTTATGCCACCTGTTTGTTACAAAAGAGTACAAAAAAGACATAAACTGGATAAATCATCTGCTTTTCAGACTGAGAATACCGGAACGAAAAGTTTACAGGAAAGACAGGGCGTACCTGCCGGAAAACAAATAGTCTTTGTGTTGTTTTCTTCACAATCATTCACTTGTGATAATAACGTGCTAAACTGATTTTATGAAAAAAAAGTTATTACTACTGATTGCATTAGCGCTGATTGTGGTTTTCTTCTGTTCGTCATGTCTGTTGCTTGCGGCGGATTTGCTGTACGACGGTATAGAACTATCATACGAGACCAGATACAGAAGGCCTCCGCAACCAAGCAGAAGATACGGCAGACCGGGACCTCCCCCTCCTCCTCCAAGGTATCATTAAAGACAAAAAGGGATATACCAAAAATAGTTATTTTTGAGTACATCCCTTTTTATTATCTCATCATAGTCTCTGAATCTCTTTTCCGATAATCATACCGCGATTTCAAACGCTTCTATCGGGTCTTGCCATCCTGACATTCCCGTCTTGAAAGAATCTTGAATTTTTCTCTAAAATCCCTCAAAACCGCTTTAACCTCAGCCGAATTATAATCGGAGTACGTCCAGGGCAAGCTTTGAAAATCTTTATTTTGATAAATAAGCGTTACCTCTCCGTAAACTCCCGAGGATAGCGGGATACGATGGCTCCTGTCCTTGCAAGTGGCAAGAATGAAATTCGCTAAAGACAACACGCCGGGATCAATGTTAATCCGTCTTCCGCTTTCACCCGCAAACCGCTCCTCCAGCTTATTTGTTAAAAGTTTTATTTCAGAAAGTCTCTCGGGATTCACCAAAGAAGAGAAAAGCAAAAGATACCTAACAGGGTGACCTGACATCTCCTCATCGTAATAATCCGTATACGGAAAGTCCATTACCTCGGACTCCGCCAAAATATTCCCGAAATGCTCCGTTAAAAGACGAATGAGTTCATCATGCTTCTCTTCGTACGCAGAAAGTATTCCTATAACGAGCGCTGTTTTTTTAAATTCAGTTGCCTTTGCCATGTCGCAAACCTGCTTTTCCGTTCTTGTTTCTCAAACTTATCAAAATTACCGTATATTAAAGCCGATTATCCGCCGTTTTCAGTTCACGGTCTTACCCGCCTCCCATACCGGATCCAAAAAAATTCCTACAAAAATCTTACGCTTCCCGTTGCATACAGACTTCCGTTTTCATCAAAGAGCAATGCCTTTCCTTCTTTAAACCGCACCTTAATCTCCGTTTCGGAAGCGTAATCAACAGATCCTATCATAACGGCGCTCAACATAATATCATTTCCGACTCTTACATTCAGAATTGTTTCCATCCCTGATGGCAAAGACGTGTCCACCGTAACGGTAAGCCCTTCTTTTTCGCATACAATCACATTTTCCGGTCTGATACCCAAAGTCGCTTTTCCGCTGAAAGGAAGAGCTCCGCCGGCGCACTCGAACTCGGCTTTCAAGGCTCCGTGAGTCAAAATAATCGTCTTTTCATCCTTCTTCTCACAGTCAAACGAAACCAAATTCATCGTAGGATTTCCGACAAAATCCGCAACAAACGTATTCGCAGGCTTATTGTACACCTCGAGAGGCGGCATATACTGCTGCAAATGCCCTTTGTCTAGAAGACAGATTTTCGTGGCGAGCGTCATCGCCTCAAGCTGGTCATGAGTAACGTACACGAAAGTCGCTCCGGTTTCATGATGCAAACGTTTCAGTTCCGCCCTCATCTCCATTCTGAGTTTCGCATCCAGATTTGACAGCGGCTCATCCATTAGAAGAACACGAGGGTTTGTGGCAAGAGTTCTTGCAATAGCCACTCTCTGCTGCTGTCCGCCCGAAAGTTCTGCAGGATAACGATCAGGGAATTCCTCTATTTTAAGGAGTTTCAGCAATTCCTTTACACGAGCGTCAATATCAGCCTTCGACCATTTCAAATTTTCCAATCCGAAAGCGATATTTTTATACACTGTCATATGAGGCCAGAGCGCGTAATTCTGAAAAAGGAAGCCCACTCCTCTATCCTTCGGCGCCACATCTATGGATTTTTCCGAAGAGAACACAGTTTTCCCGTCTATCAGAATTTCACCGGAAGTAGGCATTTCCAAACCCGCAATCTGACGAAGCGTTGTTGTTTTTCCGCATCCGGAGGGCCCCAGCAAGGTAATAAAATCTCCATCTTCAATATCAATAGACAGATTGTCTACCGCCACAAAGTCTCCGAATTTCTTCGTTATGTTTTTAAGCTCTATTTTTGGCATTATTTACTCCTTAAATGTAATAATAAAAGACGCCCCGGACTTTTGAATCAGCCGCCGATTTCATCATGACAGAACCGAGCACTCCGCTGAAATCCGTTTCAGCCGCCGATTCCATCGTAACAAAACCGAATGCTCCGCTGAAAGCCGTTTCAGCCGCCGATTCTTTCATGACAGAACCGAGCACTCCGATAAAATCCGTTTCAGCCGCCGATTCCTTTATCAATGGAAGCTCCGGTTGTCTTATTCACCAGCGCATTGACAAAAATCACAATAACCACGATTAGCAGGTTTAGTCCGTTTGAATACTGGCTCCATCCCTTTTCATTGTAGTAGTAAAGCAACGTCGTCAGAACTCTGTTTGCCGGCGTACACAACAAAACAAACAGGGAAAGTTCCCTCATGCAGGAAATAAACGGCAGGAGGTACCCCGAAACAAAAGAAGACTTCTGAATAGGGATAACAAGATGCGTCATTCTCTTAAACCAGCCGATTCCTATTATCTCACCCGCCTCTTCTATCTGATTTGAAAGCTGCATCATCGAATTGATACCGCTTCTTGAAGCAAACGGCATGTATTTAACCGTTCCGATCAAAGCCAAAATAAAGAACGTTCCGTAAAGAGACGGAATAATCAGCCTTCGCACCGAGAACATGGACAAATAAATTGCGGAAAAAGCCATAGCAGGCATCAAATAAGGGAAGAACGCAAGACTATCCACAGCTTTTGACAGCTTTGTTCCCTTTCCGCGAACAATCGCATATCCCGCCAGGAATCCGAGGGTACCCGCCGTGATAGCGCACGTTACCGAAAGCTTAACGCTGTTCCAAAGCGCCGACCAAAGCGCTCCGTTCATCAAAAGTCCCGGCTCTCCGGTAGTCAGGAATCCTGTGTTATCCTTTGCAAGCCAGAAATTCAGGGTAAAGTTCGCAGGACTGTAGTTACCGGGCTGAATAATCAGCGATTCAAGCGCAAAAGTGACTAACGGAAACACGGAAACCAACAAAATCAGAACAAGAAGAACAACCGAAATAACGGTCCGTCCCTTCTTGAGATTCACAAAAGAAATGTTTGAACTCTTTCCCGTAACGGTGGTGAAGTTTCGCCTTGAGTTGGTAATTCTCTGATTAAACGCAAGAATGCCCACGCTTATTAGAATCATTATAAGGGCGATAGCATACCCCTGTCCCGGACTCACGCCGTCCAGCGTCCTGTACAACTGCATCGTCAGAACCTGATAGCGAACCGGCAATCCGAGGAAGGAAGGAACTGCAAAAGACGACATCGCTGAAGAAAAAACAAGGAGGAAAGTGGAAAAAATAGCAGGCGTTATCATCGGAATAGTGATCTTTATCAGTTTTCTCCACTTCGTTGTTCCGAGC
>CAMKAB010000086.1 GCA_946410375.1 uncultured Spirochaetaceae bacterium | reverse complement strand
GCGTATGGCTTGAAGAAATTTTCTTGTAAATCTCAAACTTCACAGCACCGTCCGAAATATAGCTGTCAGGAATGAATCCGCTGTAATCAAGTTCAAGATACACCTCTTCTTCCGGCTTGAAATCCTTGTTTTTCTGCTTTTCTATCTCCTCATCCAGCAAACGGATATACATATCAAGCCCCACAATGGACATAAAGCCGCTTTGTTCCTTTCCGAGAAGATTCCCCGCACCGCGAAGTTCCATATCCTTCATCGCAACCTTGAATCCGCTTCCGAGTTCGGTGTTTTGACTGATTATCTGAAGCCTCTTGATGGAATCCTCCGACAAAACGAATTCGGACGGATAAAGAAGATACGCATACGCCTCCTTATCCGAACGCCCCACTCTTCCGCGAAGCTGATAAAGCTGAGACACTCCGTACATATCCGCACGGTCTATAATGATCGTATTCACATTCGGAATATCTATTCCGTTTTCTATAATTGTTGTTGACACAAGAACTTGAACGCCCTGATACACAAAACGCCGCATAACATCTTCAAGTGCGTCCGCATTCATCTGTCCGTGAGCGGTTTCTATCATCGCTTCGGGCACAAGAGCTCTCAGCATATCAGCCGTCTCCTCAAGCCCCTCAATCCTGTTGTGCAAATAGAAAACCTGACCTCCGCGTTCCAGTTCGGTGCGAATCGCCTTCTTCACTTTCTCCGTGTCGAACCGCTCAACGAATGTCTTAATCGGACGACGCGTAACCGGCGCCATCTGTAAAAGGCTCATATCCCTGATTTTCAAAAGCGACATATAAAGAGTTCTCGGAATCGGCGTTGCGGACAAACTCAAGCAATCAATGTTCGTTCGGAGCATTTTTATTCTCTCCTTATCCTTAACCCCGAACCGCTGTTCCTCATCCACAACGAGAAGCCCCAGTCTGCAGAATTCAACGCTCTTCTGAATAATCTTATGCGTACCGAAAAGAACGTCTATTTTTCCGCTTTTCAAATCGGAGAGAACCTCTTTTTGTCTTTTCGCACTCACCATTCTGCTAAGGAGAGCCGTTTCCAACGGGAAGGAATGAAGGCGGGTTTTAAAGTTGCTGTAGTGCTGCTCCGCAAGGATTGTCGTGGGTGCAAGGAAAGCCACCTGCCGTCCGCTCATAACCGCTTTGAACACAGCTCTGAAGGCAACCTCCGTTTTCCCGAAACCGACATCTCCGCAAATAAGCCTGTCCATAACTCGAGGAGACTCCATGTCGTCTTTTATGTCCTGAATGCAATGAAGCTGATCCAAGGTTTCCTCAAACTCAAACTCCGCCTCAAATTTGAGCTGCCAGTCGTTGTCCTTCGCAAACGGATACCCGCGACTGTTCTGCCTTCTCGCGTAAAGAGTCACCAGTTCCTGCGCCATCTTCTCCGCGCTTTTTCGCGCCTTCGCCTTCTTGTTTTCCCAGCTTGAAGATCCGAGTTTATCAAGACGCGGAGCCTCTCCGGCGCTCCCGATATAACGCTGAACAAGGTTCGCCTGCTCTATCGGCACGTACAGGTTCTCCCCGTCGGAGAACTGAATTTTAATATAGTCGCGCTGTCGCACACGGTCGATTTTTATGAATTTGCCGATTCCGTAGTTTACGTGAACAACAAAGTCTCCCTCTTTTAACGAAACAAAACTGTCTAAAACGCTGCTTTCAGTATGCTCCAGCGTTTTTACAACCTGCCGTCTCCGCCCCAAAAGCTCAGACTCGCACATCACGATCGTTTTATAACGGGGAATGGAAAACCCTGAGGACGGCACGCCGACTGCGTATCGGATTGTTTCAAACTCTTTGAGCATCTGCTGCAATCTGTCCCTTTGCAATGCGGAGGTAGCAAAAATCGTAATGCTCCAACCCTCATGCTCCAAGCCTTCAAGTTCCTCCTTCAGAAATTTGAAATTGCCGAAGTAGGAACGCGGTCCGTCAGCATCGAAATGCTCCGCTCCCCGGGAGGAGTCCTCCAAATCCAAAATCGTCAAACTTCCTTGTCTTTCCTGATAGAACGCCGAATAATCAAACAGAATTTCATCAGGTTTTAGTGCGTCCTTATTCTTCTGATATTCGTTCCTGTACATCGAGCGGGCTTCCGTTTGAAGACTCTTATAAGAGCTCTCCAGCCTTTTATCGCCGGCGAAAATAAAATAGTCCTTATCGGTGATATACTCCCTGATACCGCCGGGAACAAGAGTCACGGAATCATCAGTTTGAGATGTTTGAACATCCAAATGTCCGAGTTCTTTCGTAACCCGCTGCGTAAGAGCCTCAAAAGCGCAGATTTTCTCTATCTTGTCCCAGTCAACATAGATTCTGTACGGACATGACGCACCGTACGGATAAATATCCAACACTTCGCCCCTCAGGGTGAACTCGCCCGGCATTGAAGTGTTGTCCGTACGGAAAAAACCCGCTTCCGTGAGGTTTTTCGCTGTTTTAATCGTGTCTATTTCGTCTCCCGCCTTAAAGGTCAGCAAACCCTTTTTCAATGCGGATGCCTCGGGCAAAGCCATGCAAAACGCCCGAATATTCGTTATAACAAGATGACCTTTTCCCGTAAGGATGTCGGAAAGACAACTCAGCTGCTCAATATCTTTTGAAGAGCCTGAAAACGGACTGTACATAACTCTTCCCGATGAAGGAAGATACTTAACGTCGGTATCGGAAAGTCCTGCCCCGAGCAACTCTCTTCCTTCCGCGGACGACAACAAGGCTCTGTTCGTGTATAAAAGACGAGCCATCTCTTCCGTTCCGCACAAAACAAACGTGTTTCCGCCATGCTTCGCCGTTTCCGTTGCCGCCGCCAGAGCATAAGAGAAAAACACAGGACCGTCCAGATTCTCCGCGTATAATTTTTGCGATTTATTCTTCTTAAAACTCTTGAAAGTTCTTGTCTCTTCTATGTATTTTAATAAACTGTACACAGATTTTGAGTTTAAATAATAAAAAGGCTTTGTACAAGGGATTTCAGACGCAAGGAAAAGGTAATGTTTGGCAACACGTTTTGGTTCGGCATGCTCATAATGAACTTCGCTTTGATTTTGCCCGCATTCGGAATGCGGGAAAAAACGGGCTTTTCATTCGTGCTACGATAAGCGTCATGATCGACAATATTCAAATTACCGAAAACCTTGTTCTCTCCGTTTGGAAGCAACGCTCGAAACATCGTTTACGCAACATTTTTTCCGGCCACGGACATTTTATCCGGATTCTACGGAAAAGAAAACGCAATAAAAGCGATAAGACACGGTTGTTCGCCTTTGTTTCCGGTTATAAGATTCAAAATGCGGCATAATCGTGAATTAAATCATAAAGTATGAGATACTGAAAAATAAGGAGATTAAAAATGAGAAAAAACAACTCAAAAATTTTGCGTTCTTTCTTCATCACGCTTGTTATCTGCGCGACCTTTGTTTTCGCCGTTTCATGCGCTCACACGGGAAACAGCAAGAAAACATCGGGAGAAGACATCTTAACGCTCTGGACGGAAGGCTCTTCTGTCGGTTCACCGAAAGAAAAACTTATTGCCTATGTTGAATCCGTTACAAAAGAAGGTTCGGAAACATTCATTCCGGTTCAGGACAGAATTGCCGTTTTCGACTTTGACGGCACGCTCTTCTGCGAAACGGATCCGAACTACTTTGACTACACGCTTTTGGTGTACAGGGTGACGATTGACGAGGATTACAAGAACAAGGCTTCCGCTTTTGAAAGAGAAGTTGCGGAAAAAATCATCAAACAAAATGAAACCGGAGCTTCTTTCAAAGGTTTGGAGATAGACCACGGCCGCGCTATCGCTTCCGCCTTCAAGGGTATGACTCCTGATGAATTCTACGACTACGTTGCCCGTTTCAAACAAACGGAAATGCCTTCTTATACGGGTATGAAACGCGGAGAAGGCTTCTACAAGCCGATGCTTCAGATTATTGATTACCTCGTTGCAAACGACTTCACCGTTTACATCGTAAGCGGAACGGACAGACTTATTGTACGCGGTATTTTCAAAGACAACATTCTTGACATTCCGTTTAACAGAATTATCGGTTCCGATGAAACGCTTGTTGCCACCTCTCAGGGAAATAAGAACGGACTTGACTATCAGTTCACAGGAAAAGACACCCTCGTAACCGGCGGAGACTTCATCATAAAGAACCTTAAAATGAACAAGGTCAGCGTCATTTACCGGGAAATCGGCAAGCAGCCTGTTCTGTCCTTCGGAAACAGCACGGGAGATTCCAGCATGGCTAATTACACCATCACCGGAAACAAATACCCGGCTCTCGCATTCATGCTTTGCTGCGACGACACGGTACGCGAGAACGGAAATATAAAGAAAGCCGACACGATGTACGATTTATGCAAAGAAAACGGATGGATTCCTGTTTCCATGAAGAACGACTGGACGTCAATTTACGGAGACGGTGTTTCCTATAACGGCGGGAACAAGTAATTGCAGTCTGTTTTCGCATTTTTACTGAAACTATGCAAAATTCGGTAATAAAACGGGTTTTTCGGTAAATCGCCGACCTGATATTAAATTCGCTTTTATTCGGAAACGTCCGTGTAAAACGATGTTTTCGGATGTTTTACTACCGTTTCAATGCACATAAGCGGCTCTGTTCACAAGACAGGGCCGCTTTTTTGCGCCTTTTCGGATTCGCTTTTGACTTTAAACATTCAATGCTGTTTACAATAAAAGGCGTTTTTTCGCGTCATCCCACCCACAGGATATTTTCCAAATACGCTCCATCAGCCACCCTTATAAGTTCCATTTTCCGCAAGCCCGCAACCGCTGAATGCTTTCCCGTTCCTCTCTAATCGGCCTTAAAAAGCCATTTCCTGCGCAAATCCCTCCCAAAATTATAATTCTTGACTTTGAGAATATTTGCTATAATATTTTATGAGAAACTATTTCGGAGGTCGATTTTGACAACTTTTATTGTAAACGGACAAATCGTCAGCACAGAAAGAGAAACCCGTCTTGTTAATTTTTTAAGATACAATCTGCATTTGACATCAGTCAAAGACGGATGCGCGGAAGGCGCATGCGGAACATGCACCATTTTAATAGACGGAGAAGCCGTCCGTGCCTGTACATACGTTACATCTGAAATGCAAGGAAAGACAATCACCACCGTGGAAGGACTATCCGAGAGAGAAAAAGAAGTATACACATACGCTTTCGGAAAAGCGGGAGCAGTTCAGTGCGGATTCTGTATCCCCGGTATGGTGATATGTGCTAAAT
>CAMKAB010000085.1 GCA_946410375.1 uncultured Spirochaetaceae bacterium | reverse complement strand
AAAAAGACATAATCATCATTGATTCGTCGTCAGAGAATGTTGCGGAAGCGATGAGCAAGGCGGATTGCATAGCCTATCAGGGAAACGGAACGGACATTGAGGATCTTGAAAAAGCGGAAATCAGAAACGCAGACGCATTCATAGCACTTTCGGGAAGCGATGAAACAAACCTTATAGCCTGTTCCATTGCATCGTCCGAGTTTAAAATTCCGAACACGATATGCGCGATTAAGAACATCTCGTACTCAAAATCTCACAGTCTTATCGGAATAACTCATGTTATAAACCCGTACAAAGACACTGCGGAAGTCATAAACCGGCATATAGAAAACGGTATTTTCTCGGATATTATCAGCTTCGAACAGTCTTCCCTCGTGCTCTACAATGTTACCATAGAGCCAGGATCGGCATATGTGGGTCGCTCGGTGAAAGATCTTCGAGGATTTATCCATGCGGAATTTATCATTGCTGCGCGACAAAGAGGGTCCCGAGCGGAAGTGCCCAGCGGAGACACCGTAATTCATGCCGGCGACACGCTTTCCATTGTGGCAAAGGAAGAAAGCATATCGGCAATCCTCAAAGCCCTTGGGAAACAAAGGCAAAAGCCGAAAAAAACGCTAATCGTGGGCGCTTCAAAGATTTCGGAATTTCTTATCAGGGAAATAAATCCATCCCGTCATAAAGACATCACCCTTATAGATCAGGACAAAGAGCAATGCAAGCTTTTTTCCGCAAAATATCCCGACATTCTTGTTATTAACGAGAAGATAACACGGGAAGGGGTGTTCAGACAGGAAGGTTTTGAAAACTACGATCTTCTGATTTCCCTTACCGATAACGACGAATTAAATCTTATTATTGCAAGTTTTGCAAAATTCAAAGGTGTGAAAGCGTCCATAGCCATAATCAATAAAAACACCGATTATCTTGCGATTGCCGAGCATCTTAATATAGACACCATTATCTCATCGCAGGACGCATCGGTGGACGCGATTCTTTCCTATATGCACGAAAGAAATGTTTCAAGTCTGCATTCCATTTTTGACGGCACTCTTGAGGCTTTTGAGTGCAAAATAACGAGCGAAAGCAAGCTTACCGGACGTCTTCTGATGAATATAGATATGAGGGGAAAGGGAATTGTCACCGGGGTAATAAAACCGAACGAAACGATTATTCCGGGCGGAAAATATAAGATTTGCGACGGGGATACGCTCATTATGGTGGCTGAACGAAGCGCGTACAAGTTCATTCAGGATTTAATTTCGGAGAACTGAACAGCGGGATGCTTTGCTTCCGATGTTCGTACTGTGCGGCTCACATGCGAAAAAAAAGCGGAACGCATTATCTCGGATGTTTAACATTTGAGATAACGCATTCGGAAACAATACCATGTGCGTTTTTCAGGTATTTAACCCTGAGGAACCCGTTCGCACCCCAAATTTAATTATCAGGCGGTTTTTAATGCATATAAAAAAAGTTATTAAACTACTTTCACAGGTACTCATTTTTATTGCGCTCATAATGTTTATCCCCACTCTGCTGGCTCTGCTTTACAGAGAGCCGGAAGCAGCAAAAGCATTCCTTATCACAATAGGCGTAATCGCGGTTTTCGCCGTTCCGCCGTACCTTGTTTTTAAAAAATCCGAATTACAAAATCTTTCCCAACGCGACGGCTTTCTTTTCACCTCGCTCACATGGGTTTTCGCCACGGCTTTCGGAGCCCTGCCTTTAGTGCTCTCCGGCGTTCTTCCCAACTATTCGGACGCATTTTTTGAGATTATCAGCGGCTTCACCACCACCGGAGCCACGCGCATAGACGACGTTGAAAGCGTTTACAAAAGCATCCTCTTCTGGAGAAGCCTTACGAATTGGCTCGGAGGTATGGGAATCGTTGTGCTTTTTATCACTATACTTCCCGCTCTCGGTTCGAGTTTCGGCGCTTTTAATCTCATGAGTGCGGAAACAGTCGGACCCGTTAAAAGCAAGCTTACTCCGAAAACAAAGGAAACGGCAATCATTCTTTGGCTGATTTACCTCGGGGTCACCCTCCTGCAAACCGTTCTTCTCCTGGCGGGCGGACTTGACCTGTTCACCAGCCTCACCATATCTTTTTCCACCGTGTCGACAGCCGGATTCTGCACTAAAAACGCTTCTATCGGAGCATTCAATTCCGCTTATGTGGATGCCGTTGTAACGATATTCATGCTCCTTGCAAGCATAAACTTCTCCCTTTATTACAGTTTACTCAAGGGAAAAATCCGTTCGGTATTTCAAGACACGGAGTTCAAGGTGTTTGTAATCGTTGTTGCGGCTTTTATCACTATAGGTTCTATTTATATGAGATTCGTCGGATACTACGGAAGCATTTTCACTTCGCTCAGATTCATTTCTTTTCAGGTTGCGTCCGTTATTTCCACAACGGGTTTCTCTAGCACCTCTTTCCTCGGATGGCCCGTATTCGGCATCTTACTCCTGATTATGCTTATGTTCGTAGGCGGGTGCGCCGGTTCAACGGGCGGAGGAATCAAGATTATCAGGCATTACGTTCTCATAAACCACGCAAGAAACGCAATAAAAAGCAAAACGCACCCGAACTCCGTGTTCACACTCATGGTAAACGGAGAAGCGGTTGATTCGGAAACCATCACATCGATTTTCACGTTTTTTGTTTTATATATTTTCACATGGCTCATTGCAGCTTTCATTATCGCTCTTTCAGGAGTAAGCATTGCGGATTGCCTTTCCAGCACTCTTTTATCCATAGGAAACATAGGGCTCGGCTTCGGAGAAGTTCCTTTCAGCGCATATCCTCACTGGACCAACTGGGTTTTCAGCTTTTTAATGCTCACCGGACGACTTGAAATCGTAACCGTATACGTTCTCTTCTCACGCCTGTTTTGGAGAAAATGACGCCTGATAAACCGTTGTTTTAATAGAATCAATATTGTTTTCAAGTTTCTTTCAATCGTCCCGGAAGCAGGGGGGCAAACTAAAATAACCCCTTAAGCGGATTAAACGCCGGTTAAAACTTCTTCCGCTTACCTCGAAAAAACCGGGGCAAAACATCGCAAATACAAATAAAAAGGGACCTTCCGTTTGAAATAAAGCACTTCACGTAAGTGAAACGCGCCGTTACTCAAATTAAGAAGATCCCTTTTTTCACTGTTTCTTCAGGGTTTTCACCAAAGGCTTATCACTCCGAGGGAACCTTTTTTCAGTGTTTTGCTTCGACCTTTTTCATACAGCTCGGTGTACCGGATCTGACAATCCAGAATTCCCGCTCCAACCCAGAACAACGGCTGAATAATCGCAATACTGAAAGAGAAGAACGAGTGTACCAAATACGAGAAAATACCCGCCACCAGCACCAATAACGCCTTATTGCTTTCCTGATACTTAAATGCGCGTGCAATCACAAAGAAACAGAAAAACACATAAACAATCAGACTTGCATAACCCGTACACATTGCAATCTGAATGAAATCGTTATGAGCGAAGTCCGTATAAGTCGGAAGAACATCGTAAGAACTGTAAACATCGCCGAAACTTCCCGGTCCGTAACCGAACCAAAACCTCTTTAATGCAAGTTTGGATGCGGTTTTCCAAATGTAACCTCGTCCTGAACCCGCGTTATCTCCCATTTTCAAATGAAGCGCTTCTGAAGCTTCCTTGATTAACACTACATTTCCCTTGTAAAAGTAAACAAATATAAGACCCAGAGCAATGCAGACTAAAAGAACAATCAAGCCGATTTTCTGCGCTTCCCTGGCGGATTTCTTATATTTGAACCCTGCATTTTTCAAAATGAAAGATAGCCCGAAAAGAGCAGCTGCACCCAGGAAAAGAATCGCCGTCTTTAAACCGAATACAAAGCTGAAGCCCTCTTTTGTAAGTCCGAACCACTTTGAAAAGAAAAGCCCGACGACAAATGCACCCATTCCTTTCAGAAAACGTATAAGGTGATCCGCCGTGTCCACCATAAAGATAAGACAGCAAACCAAAGAAACAAGCAATCCCATTCGTCCGCTATCCACGTTTGCCATATCAAAGACAAAACTCAAAAATCCTATTGCTGCGAGAACAACATAATTCCATTTTTTACTATCGTACAGGACATAAAACACAAGCAATATGGGCATTGCAAATGAAACATATCCGCCCACCATATCGGCATTCCCGAGAGTGCTTAAAAAACGCGCATTCCAAAATGTGTACCCGCGAGGATAAATTATTCCGTCTTTAAAAAACTGTAAGAAACCTATGAAGCAAAAAAGCAGAACCGCAACACTCAGGCTTTTCACGTAATACGAATGAAATTCCCCCCAAAAAGACAAACAGATAAACACAGCCCCGTACAGCAGCGCAGAGAGCCACCCTTCAAATCTTCCGAAACCCAACATGCATTTTTTAAATCCGTACGGGCTTAACACTGCGGAAACCAGGTTCCAAATAATAAAAATCAGGACTAAAATCTGACTGATTGAAATTCTGAACGGAACCTGAGATGCTCTTTCTTTAAAAATATGACGCGATCCTGAAAATAAACAATACAACAACGTTACAAAGGATACCAGCAAATAAAGATATGCCGTTACTCTGAAAATGTTCCACTTCGCTTCCGTAATGTCCGCATAACCTTTCGGTCCGTACAACAACGGAAACAATACTATAATGAAAAAACCGTAAATATTTGAAATTTTTTCAAAATAATCATATTTGGTTCTTTTGTTTAAAAGTTCCATCTTTCTCCTCTCATTTCGGATTTTTAACCGTTCTTTCTTATAAAAATTTGAAATATACTGTTAGAAACAACAGAAAACATTTTGTTCTTTTTTTCCTTAAATGTACACTACTTAAGCATAAAAAAAAAGAGTTCGGAAAAACCGAACCCTTTCATGCAGCAACGCCTGATGCATCATTGCCGTAAACATAATACATATTCAAAAAACTAACGATAATTCAGACCGTCTTTTTTCTGAAAAAGCAACTTCGCACCTCCTCAAATACGCGCAGGAGAAGCGCAGACGGCGAATTCCGGTTTAGACGAGACAGATTCGGCAATTCAAACGAGCGATAGTACTATCTGTACAGCGCGAGTGCGAATTGTCCGAAGATGACCGTACAAATTTAGACGTGCCGGATACGTTTCCTTCAAAGAGGGGATAGTACTACGGGTACAGCCCCGACGCAGGAGAAGCGCAGACGGCGAATTCCGGTTTAGACGAGGCAGGTTCGGCAATTCAAACGAGCGATAGTACTATCTGTACAGCGCGAGTGCGAATTGTCCGAAGATGACC
>CAMKAB010000084.1 GCA_946410375.1 uncultured Spirochaetaceae bacterium | reverse complement strand
ACAATATAATAAAGCAGATCGACCTTGTTTTGCACAATGCGGACGGATTAAACGCTTTTCTTTTAATGAAACTGAAAGGCAGGTTTTTAAATAATATTCTGATAAATAAAGCGGAAGAGAAGTTCCTCTTCAGCGATACGAAATCGATGTTTGATTCCGTATTGAAGTCGGGAGGCGCTCTTTTGGAGATGTTGAACGCTTTTTCTCGCAGAATCGCCGTAACTGAAGAAAACGAAAACCTTGTGAACGAGTTTAAGGTGTACGCAAGACGGATTGAGGATGTTCTTCTCATGTTGAGAGGCTTCGTACGGGTGGAAACGTGGGGAGATGAGATTCATTCGGTTGAGTTTTCGAGGTTCAGAATCGGGAAAGATGTTTTTGAGACGGCAGTTCTTAAAACGCTTCCGCTGAGTGTTGCGAAAAGTCTTCGCGAGTCTCTCTTCTCAAAGGTGAAAAGCGTTTTCTGTACAAGCGCAACACTGGACGTGAATGATGAATTCTCCTATTGGAAACGCTTTGCGGGGCTTCCCGTGCCGGATAAAAAATGCGTAACCCGCGTGTATGAATCGCCATTTGATTACAAAGAACACCTTATGCTCCTGGTCCCTCATGACGCTCGGGATTACGTTCAGAGCGAAAAGGAGCTTTACACGCAGTACGTTACGCAGATAGTTGAGGAGGCTGTGGGAAGCGCCGGGGGCGGTGCGCTTGTTCTTTTTACAGGCTACGAGATGATGCGTGCGACCTATTCTGTTCTGAAAACGCATTTTTCACTGATGGGAATCAATTCGTTTATTCAGGGCGAGACTGATAGATACGTGCTTTTTGAGAAGTTCAAAAAGGACAAGGACAGCGTGCTTTTCGCCACTTCCAGCTTTTGGGAGGGAATTGATGCGCCGGGAGACACGCTTCGTTTGGTGATTATTACGAAACTTCCGTTTCCGAGCCCCGAGGAGCCTGTTTATAAGGCGCGCAAGGAAAGCATGATGAAGAAGGGCGCGTCCTCCATTGATTGCTTTAACGCTTTGTCTTTGCCGTACGCGGTAACCCATTTGAAACAAGGCTACGGACGACTTATGCGTCATACTTCGGACAGGGGAATCGTTCTTATTCTCG
Source organism: uncultured Spirochaetaceae bacterium (assembly GCA_946410375.1). Lineage (GTDB taxonomy): Bacteria > Spirochaetota > Spirochaetia > Sphaerochaetales > Sphaerochaetaceae > CAMKAB01. Next base: position 4,195 of record CAMKAB010000084.1, on the reverse strand, counting down.
ATTCCAGAATTATTAAAAAGTATTACGGCAGGTATATGATCGAAGCCTTGCCGAAGAGTTATGTTCCCGAATGCACAATAGAATCCATCGGTCAGAAAATCGAGTCTTTTTTGTATTAAGCGGTAAAAAAAGAAAAAACAGCGAAGAGACCGGAATCTTCTTCGCTGTTTTAATTTTAAGCAGGTATTTTTTGCTTTTTTTCTCAGACTTTTAATTTATGCAATATAGCACATCATATCCCGCACTTCGCTGTTGTTTTTAAGGGAAGAAAGGGTTTTCTTTTCCAGCTGTCTGATTCTCTCTTTTGTAAGATTAAACACCTCTCCGACCTGTTTTAAACTCATCGGCTTATTGTCCAAAAGACCGTAGCGCAATGTGATTATTTTACGTTCTCTTTCCGGGAATCGGGATAAGATCCGTTCAAACTGCTCTTTTAAAGCGGTGTCTATTGTCTCATCCTCAGGGCTTTCCGCATCAGAGATAATGAAATCGCCAAATGCGGAACCGTCGTCTTCACTTACCGGGGCGTCAAGCGAGCATATTTCCTTGTTGAAGCTTAAGATGTCCCTAACATCTTCCTCGGACAGCCCGCAATCGTTTGCAATCTGCTTCACACCGGCCTCAAAGCCTTCCTTCTCAAGCTTATCGCGAGATTTCACAACCTGCGCATACTGGGCATTCCTGTTCATCGGAAGGCGGATCATACGTCCCTGTTCGGCAATAGCTTTCATAATCGCCTGACGAATCCACCATACTCCGTAGCTGATAAAATGGTACCCTTTTTCAGGTTCGAACTTATCAATTCCGTTAATGAGTCCGATATTTCCCTCGCTTACGAGGTCTTCAAAAGGAAGTCCTCTGCCCTGAAACTGCTTTGCAATTGAGATAACAAAGCGGCAGTTCGCCCTGATGAGGCGTTCTCTCGCAGCCTTGTCGCCCTTTTTCGCTTTTACTGCGAGTTCGAATTCTTCTTCTCTCGTGAGAAGAGGCACATTGTTTATTTCCTTGAGATATGTTTTCATTAAACTGCTCTGTTCAATATTCTTATTTGTCATCATATTTGAATATAAGCAAGAATCGTGCCAGTTTTTCGTAACTCTTTTAAATACAAAGAGATATTCATTTTTCATGTTTATTGAAGGTTTATTGAAGGCTTATTAAAGGGTATCGGAAGTTTAAAATCTTTTTCTTGATCGGGTCATTATGACTCACCGGTTTGAAAAACGCCGGAATTCGGGTCTTTTTGACACTCTCGTATAATTTAATTACCTGTATGCGCAGGATTCAGCCGATTCTGATTTTTTCCGCATCCTCCGACGACATGGTTTGTTCGTCTGTCGGAAAAATCAAAACAACCTGTCTGAACAGCGCTTCGTAGTTCCGTATGGGAATAGGGTAAGAACTCAGTACGGACTTGATTTTCGTCCATCTTTGCTGAATGATTTTGTATGCGGAACAGGCGCACGACAGCTTAAAACGGAGATTTTTTTGTCCCAGAATAAAACTTCCCATCTGGATTCTGTAAAAACTATGCCAGAGCGGATCCTTATCGGAGTCGTTCATAATTGCTAAAATGAGATTAGAATAACTTTCTATACATTCGCAAATTTTTTCCATTGTGAAACAAATATAATAAAGAATAAGAAAAAAGAAAAATTTTTCTGATAAATCCGGTTGAAAAGCCGTCTTTCGGAACTTTATTTTATTGATTTCTTGAAGATTTTGAATAGAATCGTTGCTCTTCCGGCGGTTGATAAACTATTATATCGGGTATGGAAACACAGAAAACAAAAACTGAAAAAACTGAAATAAGAAAGATCGATACGCAAAAAAAAAGAGCTTATAAACGCCCGAACCCGGTGCTTTATTTTATTTTTTCTTCTTTAATCCGGCTGTATAACCGTTTGAAAACGAAAATGGAAATACGCGGAGTTAAGCCTGAGGGGCCTGCGCTTTTGCTTGCCAACCATAATTCTCCGGATGACTGGCGGTTTATGGGGTCGGTATGCGGAATGAGACGTATAACATTCATGTGCTCAAACAGGTTTTTCGTGAAAAAAATACTCGGTATGTTTTTGAGGTTGCTCAGAGTGATACCGAAACATCAGTTCACCACCGACCTCGCTTCAATGCGGAAAGTGAAGGAAGTTGCCGGAAACGGAGGAATGATATATATCGCCCCCGAAGGAACCGTGTATGCTGCGGGCAGGCTCGGATTTATTTCTTCCAGCACGGCGAAATTCGTTAAGTTTTTGAAAATTCCCGTGTACGGAACAAGGATTGAAGGTGCCAGCCTCGGGTGCGCGAAGTGGTCCCTGCACAGGCATAAATGCCCTGTTCGCATTACAACTTCTTTGATTTTGACTGAGGAAGAGGTTAAAACATTGGATAAGGACGCTGTTTTGGAGCGGATTAACAAAGCTTTGAGCTACGATGAATTCGCCTATGCATCGGAAAAGAACATACGGATAAAAGGCGACGACTTAGCCGAAGGTTTTGAGCGAATGTTTTATAAATGTCCGGTGTGCGGAGCGGAGTTCTCTCTGTCGTCTGACGGGTGCGTGGTGTCTTGTTCTTCATGCGGAAGCCGTGCGGTGCTCGGAGAGGATTTCACGTTTAAATGGACTCTCGGAGGTGCATATAAAGATAAACAATCTGTTATTCAGAAAGAGTTTAATAATTTTTCCCTTTGGTATGAGTATCAGTTGAAGTGTATGAAAGAAGAAGTTTTGAGTTCGGATTTTAAGCTGGAAGACGAGGTCGAGTACGGAACGGATGAAAAGGGAAATAAGGATTTTGTTAAGGTCGGAAAAGGAGTGATTACCTTAACTCGCTCGGGATGGGATTATTCCGGAACTTTCAGAGGAGAACCTTTTGCCGATCATGATGATATTTCTTCCGTGTTTTTGGTTACTCTCAGTCCAGGTCGCTTTTTTGAAATGCCGTATAAAGATGACAGGTGCAGAGTGTTTTTTCCGAAGAACGGAAATCGTGCAATGAAATATCACTTAGCTTCAAGAGCTATCAGCGAGCTTAGGGAAAGCGGGGAGCTGTGAGGCGTTTTGCGGTTATTTGCCGGCGGATTTTTCTTTCGGGGAAGATTTCTTTTCTTCGGACGCAGGCTTCTTCTTTTCGGTTTCGGACTTTGAGGAAACTTGTTTTTCTTTTTGGGATTGTTTGTCGGCGTTTTTATTCGTTTCCGCTTTATTCGTATCTCTGAAGCAGGCTTTGAACGAATCACCTCTTTCGTATTCGTTGGTAAAAAACTCAAACGCGGAGCAACCGGGAGAAAGAATAAGCACCTGAGTCGTATTTTTCTTCGGTTTAATTGCGCTCATTGCGCTTTTTACCGCTTTTTTCATATCAGTAAAAGGTCCCGTGTAGGAAACGCCTGCTTTATCCAATTCCTTGATGAGAATGTTTCTTGTAAAAGAGCCGTCCAAAAGCGTTACGGATGCTACTTTTTTGAGCGTTTCAATAAGCGGAATCGGATTTAAGTACCGTCCGGAACCGCCGCAGATGATATGCACAGCCATTCCTTCCAGGTTTTCCACGGAGAACTCCGTGGCTCTCGGAATTGTTGACGAGCTGTCGTTTATCACAATTAAATTACTATTGGATTTCACTATTTCGTTTTTATTCGGAATACCTTTAAAACTTTTCAGCGCTTTATTTATCGAAGACGCATTAAAGCCGAGCTGCCTTAAAATTCCGTAGGCGATTCTGAGATTTTCGGGAATCGTTTTCTGCATGCTGGAACTGTAGTATTCAATGCTCCCTATGCTTTTTGAATTTCTGTTTATCAGGCTTGCGATAGTGTTTTTTGTTTCGGCGAAGCAGAGTATTTTTTTTGATTTTTTTCTGAATGACTCAATTTTGTTACATAAGATTCTTATGGTTTCCGAGGTTCTTTCATCGGTTTCTTTCGCCGAATCCGCAAAGGAGACAACTTCAAACGTGGGGAATGTGTCCGAAGCGTATTCGAATGTGTCGCGAATGGAAGAGGAAGAAAACTCGCAAACGATGTATTGAAGTCTGTTTCCCGCTTCTATTTTTTCAAGGACAGAAAACGGAGAAATGCCCATATTTCCGCACATTGTGGCTTTTTTACCGAGTTTGTTCAACGCGTGACATACCGCTGCGGATGTCAGGGATTTCCCCTGTGTGCCGGTAACTCCTATGAATTTGATATTCT
>CAMKAB010000083.1 GCA_946410375.1 uncultured Spirochaetaceae bacterium | reverse complement strand
GTCGCAAAATCTTATAAAACGGAGACAACAATAATATGTATACAAATATTAAAACAATTTTAACTGATGCAGCAGAAAAGAATTACGCCGTGATTGCAACAAGCGCCGTAAACATGGAAAGCGCTCGGGCGATAATCACCGCCGCTTCGGAAAAATGCGCACCGGTCATCATACTTTTAGGACAAAACATGATGCACAACCACGCCAAAGCGGAACTTATCGTACCGCTGATTAAGACGCTGGCGAGTTACACCAAAATTCCCGTGGCGGTATGTCTTGACCACGGCAGCAGCACGGAACGCATAATGTACGCCATAAAAAACGGTTTTTCCTCCATTATGTACGACGGCTCCTTATACGATTTTGAAACCAATATGCGAAAAACAAAGCATTACGCGGAAATATGCCACGCACTCAATATGGGAATAGAGGGCGAGCTCGGACACGTGGGACAGGCATCAAGCGGTGATAATCTGAAAGAAGACCTCTACACCCGCCCGGAAGACGCCCGGGAGTTCGTAAAGTTCACCGGAACGGATTGCCTCGCCGTGGCATGCGGAACTGCTCACGGGGAATACCCCGCTGGTTTTGTACCACAGATAAATTTTGACATTATAAAGAGTTGCAAAGACGCCACAAACGGAATGCCCATTGCGCTCCACGGCGGTTCCGGCAGCGGAGACGAAAACATTTTAAAGGCGGTAAAAGCCGGAATCAACAAAATCAACGTGGTTACGGATGTTTTCAACGCTTCCAGAGACGCCCTGAAAGCGGAACTGGACAAGAACCCGAAAATCGGCTATATGGACCTTATGGCTCGTCAGGAAGAGGCGATACAGAATTTCATAAAGCACTGGATTGATTTGTCCGGCTCCGAAGGTCGCGCTGAAAACTTCACCAACCCTGAAAACATCTTCATGCTCGGAAAAACCCAAGCGGTAGGAATTTCCGAGTAAACGCATACCGGTTTCGGGATAAAGACTACGACAAAATCCGTTTATTTTAATATCGCCTCGCGACAACACCGGTAAGGCCATCGCAAGAACGCCGATAAGACTGCCACTCTTAAGCCCTCAGCGGAATCCGCTTGTTTTTATAATACCTCACACAAACTCAAATAAAACGTATCGCGCGTCTCCACACAAATCACAAAAAAATTTTCTTAATATCTCCGATAAGTTATGCTACAATAAGAATGCTTAGTTCGCACACCATAAAAAGCCCGCATAAAAGCGGACCGGAGAGCGGCGCGGGCTTCACCGCTCGCCTCCTCAAAAACGCGGCATTCCTAAGCGGGAATGTCCTCCGCAGCCGTGCTGACAGCAAATTTTCCTCACAGGAGCCCTATTGTATGAAAAACAGAGACTTCAGAATCTCGGAATATTCGCGCGAAAACATGGAATATCAAACCCCTGTTTTTGAAACTCAGAATAAATTAAACAGCATTTACAGACAATCACAAGAATTGTCATTCATTTACAACAAAAAAAACAAGCAGATAATCTCGGCCGCCAATTTAAATGCGGTTGCGGTTCTGCACCTCGTGTATGAAACCATCATCTCATTCTACATAAAGGCTTCATACACCGATCCTTTTTCGAGAATTGCAGTGCTTGCGGAAAAAAACGACGCGGTAACCGAAGTTTTAAAATACTACGAAGAGAAATTCCCTACCAAGCTGGAGGGAGAAAAAACCACGGAAGAATCAATCCGAGAATTCTTCGTACACTGGGTATATCAGGAAAACCCTGCAATCCTTGAAGCCACTCACGCTCTCCTGGATCAGAAGAACCTCAGCTTCCCTCAGGGCACAAAGGCTCTCAAGGCGCTCCTCGGAACTTACCTTCAAGGCGGAAGCATCACAAAATCTTCAGAAGAAGACCTTTTCAGTTTTCTCACCTACCCTGCTCGTCTTCATCCGACATCTCTTGTAAAACAGATAAAGTACATACTTGAACACTGGGCGGAATTTTTACCGGAAGAGCTTCGCCTTATGCTTTTAAGAAGCCTGGACTACATCGCAGAGGAAAACCATCCCCGCTTTAACGGTCCCGGCGAATACGGGACGATAACCTACACGGGAGAAAGCGATATTGAATCCTTCTCCGAAGACAAAAACTGGATGCCTAACGTCGTTATGATGGCAAAGAGCACCCTTGTTTGGCTGGACCAGCTTTCTAAAAAATACAAACGGGATATTCACACATTGGATGCGATTCCCGATGAAGAATTGGACTTCCTCAGAAACAGCGGATTCACCGCGCTTTGGCTCATAGGACTTTGGGAAAGAAGCACGGCGAGCAAAACGATCAAACAGCTTTGCGGGAACCCGGACGCGGAATCCTCCGCATATTCTCTGAAAGGATACAATATTTCCGGCAGAATCGGAGGCTGGGATGCCTTAAGCAACCTAAGATGGCGTTGCGAGATGCGCGGAATACGCCTGGCGAGCGATATGGTTCCCAACCATATGGGACTAGACAGCGACTGGCTCGTAGACAGACCGGAGCTTTTCATGCAGCAGGACTGGATTCCGTATCCCACATACACGTACAACGGTCCGGATGTTTCAAGCAATCCGGCAATTGAAGTGAAAATCGAAGATCACTACTATAACCGCACCGATGCCGCAATCACGTTCCGTCTGCACGACAAAAGAACCGGCAAGACAAGCTATGTTTTCCACGGCAACGACGGCACATCCATCCCGTGGAACGACACAGCTCAGCTTGATTTTCTGAAAGGCGAAACAAGGGAAGCGGTTATTCAGCAGATTTTAGACGTGGCGCGTAATTTCCACATCATTCGCTTTGATGCCGCAATGACCCTTGCAAAGAAGCAGATTCAGCGTTTGTGGTACCCGAAATACGGAAACGGCGGAGATATTGCGGGCAGAAGCATTTATGCGATGAGCGATGAAGACTTCAACCGCGCCATTCCGGTGGAGTTCTGGAGAGAAGTGGTGGACAGAATCGCGCAGGAAGTGCCGGACACGCTGCTCCTTGCGGAAGCGTTCTGGATGATGGAAAGCTACTTTGTCCGCACGCTGGGCATGCACAGGGTGTACAACAGCGCCTTTATGCACATGATGAAGGACGAAGACAACAAGAAATACCGCGACAGCATTAAGAACACCTTGCTTTTCGACCCTGAGATTTTAAAACGCTATGTGAACTTCATGAACAACCCGGACGAGGAAACGGCCATCGCGCAATTCGGCGACGGAGATAAATACTTCGGTATCTGCACGCTTCTCGCCACAATGCCGGGTCTCCCGATGTTCGGCCACGGACAGATTCAGGGTTTCCGCGAGAAGTACGGAATGGAATACCAGCGCGCATACTGGGACGAAAAACCCAATCAGTGGCTTATAGATGAGCACAATCGGAGGATTTTCCCGCTCTTGAAAAGGCGATACCTCTTCTCCGGCTGTACAAATTTTGAACTCTTTGATGTGAACGACAACGGCTACATACAGGAATCGGTTTACGCATACGTGAACGGAGAACCGGGGTGCAAAACCTTTGTTCTTTACAACAACCGGTATGAACATGCACAAGGCCGTGTGTATCAAGGGGCAGACAAAATGGTTCGCACCGAATCGGGACGCATAACCCGCTCGGTGAGCCTTGCCGAAGCGTTCGGACTTTCCAGACGCGCCAGAATGTTCCTCATCTACAAAAATTTCACAAACGGGCTTTGGTACCTTTGTCCGTCGCTGAAAATATACGAGGAAGGCTACTGGGTATCTCTGAACGGATACGAAACGGTTGTTCTCACCGATATTCACGAAATTGAAGACATAGACGGCATTTACGAAGAACTCTGCAACTCACTGCAAGGCAGGGGCGTCGCCGACATCGATTTGGAAATTTCGCTGATGTATTTACGCCCGTACTTTGACATAGCGCGCGCACTGACCTCCGAAAAATTCCTCGGCGATTTAAGAACGCTGCTTTCCTGCGGAAACGCAAAAAACGGCGGAGAAAACAACAATTCAGGCAATGCGGAAGCTGAAGTGAACCATGCGAAAATGGACATTCTGCAAACCCTGGGCGGATACTACACCTACCTGGAAGAAATTGAGGGACTTTTCGGGAAGCTGGAACTTTCGGTTAAGCACACCAAGCCGCAGGATATAATGGATTTGCTGAATAAGATAGAAAATCTGAGCAGGACAAAAACATTCTCTACGGGCAATTTCATACTGAAAGACGAATTACCGGTTATTATTTCCGCTGCGTTCGCCCTCTTCCCGTTCGTGAAGAAAAACGCGCCTCTCTCTAATATTATGAACACGCTTAAGCGGCTCATGCTGAACAGACTGTACGATAAAAACATGGAAATCATCGGAAGAGCGGCTTTGATTCTTGCCGATCCTTCCGAAAAAATTTCGGACTATCTCCGAAACGACGATTTCATGCAGCTTTTACAGGTGAACCTCTACAAGGATATTCTTTGGTACAAGGGAGAGAACTTCCAGGAATGTCTGTATGTTTCTTATTTCGCCCGCGCCATAAAGAGCGAATCTTTTGATGAAGCGGAATGCGACAAGGAAATCAAGTACTGGATGTTGCGAGACATAAACGCCGAATACAAACTGGATAATTTAAGAGAAACGCTGTAAGATTCCTCAGAGGTTATACGGAATGAGTAAATTTACCCGAGTGCTGCTTTCTCTGATACAAATTGTATTATCTCTCACGGTTATTGCGTTTTGCGTAAATGCGGTACAAAATTGCGATGTTTTTGAACAGAAAATCAATTTCATATCGTGCATTGTACGCGTGATATGCGTAGGTTTGTTCGCCGCATTTTACTACCACTCGCTCGTGAGCATGTTCAGTTCGGAAACGGTTTTCATTCCCCTGCACCTGATTTTCTCAATAATTGCCGAAGTAAGAATATTGGATAACTTCGCTTCGATTTTCCATTTCTACATAATACCTCCGGTGGAATATGTGAATGTCTTCATATTTTCCACCTATATGGGGGTATTCACTCTTATCGGATACTGTTTGTTTTCAAGCGAAACAGATCAGAGCAATGCGACCATATATCTGATTTCAACATCCGTAGTGAGTTTCATATTCACCATGTTGCTTCCGAAAGCGCAAAACTTCGTAAACCTCAGTAAGTTCAACTTATTCAACATTATAGTTTACATTCTTTACGCTGTTGCGCTGTTTTCCTGCATTATGCTTCATATCTCATCCCCGCCGGAAGGCTTTGTGCTCCGACCCCCCCCCCCCCCCCCCCCCCCCATGACAAACTACATAAACCTATTTTATAATTCTCTTCTGATGAACGTT
>CAMKAB010000082.1 GCA_946410375.1 uncultured Spirochaetaceae bacterium | reverse complement strand
TAAGAGGATGAATGCTCAGTATCTCGCATGTAATATTGTTTACAAGGGAACGTTCGGTTCAAACAAGCTGTTCGGTTCAAAGCCGTACAAAATTGTGAAATACGGTCCGGTTAAGGTGGCGTATATCGGCGTTGCGACTCCTGAAAGCGTTGTTAAGTCTACTCCTAAGTATTTCATGGATGCTAACGGCAATTACATTTACGAGTTCAAGGACGGAGAGGATATGTACGAAACCGTTCAGAAGTATGTTGATAAGGTTCGCAAAAAGGGCGCGGATTATGTTGTGGTTCTCGCTCACCTTGGTATTGAAGAAGATAGCGCTCCTAACAGAAGTACTGATCTTATTGCAAATACGACGGGCATTGATGTTCTTCTTGATGGTCATAGCCATAGCACGGTTGAGTGCGATCTTATCAAGAATAAGGACGGAAAGGATGTTATTTATTCTCAAACCGGTACGAAGCTCAAGAATATCGGCGTTCTTACAATAGATCCTAATGAGAATAAGATTGAAACGCGTCTCATTCAGACAACCGAGCACGACAAGGAAGTTGATGCGGTGATTGAGAAGATTGACGGAGAGTACAAGGCTGCTATGCAGGCTGTTGTGGCTCATTCCGATATTGAGCTGAAAATCAGGAATGAAGACGGATTCAGGGCGGTTAGAAACAGAGAGACCATAATCGGTGATCTTTGCGCTGATGCATACAGGGCTGTGGCCGGATCGGACGTTGCTTTTGTGAACGGCGGAGGAATCAGGGCTGATATCAAGGCCGGCGATATTAACACGGAGAACATCGTTGCCGTTCATCCTTACGGGAATATGCTCTGCATGTGCGAGGCGACAGGTCAGCAGATTCTTGACGCCCTGGAGCACGGCAGCAAGAACACTCAGACGAAGACTGATGACGGAAAGAACGCCCTGGGCGAGAGCGGCGGCTTCCTGCAGGTGTCCGGTTTGAAGTACACGATTGACACTTCCGTTCCTTCTTCCGTCAGGACCGATTCCAAGGGTATGTTCATAAGCATTGACGGACCCAGAAGAGTTAAGGACGTGTTTGTTGGCAGCGAAGAAAGCGGATGGGAAAAGATTGATCCTGAAAAGACTTACAAACTGTCATGTCACGACTATCTGTTGCAGGATATGGGCGACGGGTATACGATGTTTGCAAAGAATAAGTATCTGATTAACAAGGCAATGATCGACAACCAGGTTTTGATTACTTACATCCGGGACTTCCTGGGCGGAAACATTTCAGCCAAGCAGTATGGCGCGGTCAAGGGCAGAATTACTGTTATTTAATGTATAGCAGAATATTCAGCTAACGGCTATAAAACAGATTATAGAGCGGTTTTCTTATAAAGAATTACGGAAAATCGCTCTTTTTTTTGTTGATAAACCGATGTTTTGTGCTAAAATTTTAAAAAAAGATTTTCAAACGGTGCTGTTTTGGCATTTAGCGGTTGTGAAAAAAATATGTCTTTTAAGGCGGGCATTTTAGCATAGGCTTGATGTTTTTTGATAAATAGTCTTTGAGATACTGATAAAAACTTGGAAAATACAATATAAGGAGGCGTTATGTTTAAACCATACATGGTGAGGGTTATTTGCAAGAAGAACGGTGATGTTATTGAATTGTCCGGGTTCGGCAGAGACGAGGATGATTATGTATGGGCGAGAACTGCTAAGCGTCTTATTTCAAGAAGGTTCGGTTTTGTCCCCGAGTATGTGAAGAATATTGATTTGGAGCTTATTGATATAACGAATATGCACGATGACCTGGGGACGTCCGATGAGGTAAGGGAAAATTTCAGACTTAACGTCAGGACGGTTCCGTGTTATGTGTATACATGCGAATTACCTGATAACGGGTGAAAGCGTATTGAAACAATATTTGAAAAAAAGATGAACGGCTGTTGCGAATGAACCGACGGGCTCATGTGGCAACGGCTTTTTTTTTCGGTGTAAAGCTATTACATTTCAAAAATTTTTGAATAATCTTAAAAAAGTTCTTAAAAACTTCTCAAAAACTTCTCAAAAACTTCTCAAAAACTTCTCAAAAACTTCTCAAAAACTTTCTAAAACAATACAGATAAATAGTTAAGTCTCAATAAGTGCAAAATTTTTAAGGGTATACCCTTAGCCTAGTTCTTGACAGAACTAGGCTAACCACTAAAGGAACAGCTATACATATGATATATGCTTAACACATGTTAAAACGATATTCATAAACCTTTTGTTTTATGGGTTGGAACGGCGTTTTAACATCTCGGGCGGGGCTTCGGGGCGGGGAGAACGCGGACGAAGCGGGAACCTGCGGAGGCGGAAGCGGAGCCGCAAGGAAAAAATTTGGTTAAGTAAAAACTGCCAGCGTGTTAAGTAATATATAATAAGTACATCTTGAATGTATAGTGAAATCAGCCCTCTGTCAAGTCTGAATTACGGTATTTTTTTGTAAAACACAACGTATAGAGCGCATCGCATAAGGCGAAAAGCGCATAAAGTGCAAGACGCAATGCACAAAGCGCAACGCATAAGCCAAAAAGCGAAAAAGGCGAATAAAGCGAAAAGCATGCGAAGTGAAAAAGCGCAAAACCTGCTTTAAAACGCTTTATGCGGCGGATTTTACAGTATTTGGAGGGTAATATGCCGAAATTTTACAATTCTCTGAAAAGGGGAGCGGTTCTTTTAATAACCTTATTGGTAGTTTCCGCTTTCGCACTCGGAGCCTTTGTCTCCTGTTCTTCGGATAGCGAGAGCTCGGGACCCGCGGGAACGGCGGACCTAAGCCTTTCCGTGAACACCCCGGGATATTCCGAGGACAAAGGACTCACAACCATAATAGATAATAACATTTCCTCGGGAGGAGTCTCTGATTATTACTGGGGCTACACCGCGGTGAAAGCGGATTCGTACGGAAAAACCGGAGAGAAGAGCTCAGTGGCGCAGCTTAACGGCGCTTCTAAAGGTACGAACAGCATTAAGAACCTCTCCGTGGGAAAGTGGAAGATAACCCTTTTCGCATACACGGGCACGACGTATGACGACACGACCCTTGTGTACCAGAGCACCGCCACAGACGTAACCATCAAGGCGGGATCTGCGAATAACATCTCCATAGCGGTGAAGCGCGTGCAGAAAGCGGGAACCACGGGAAAACTCAGCGTAAAACCTTCCGAGATAACGATTGCGAATAATCCGTATGCGTCATTCGTAGTAGATAATGACGGAACAAGCGGAAGCATAGACTCAAATACGATAAGAACACCGTTCGGGAAACTCTCCGAATACAAATACGTAATTACGTACTCAACCAATCCGGACTATACAACGGATGCGGTAGAACTTGTAAACACGACGGCGAACCTTGCTATGAACGATACTGCCGAGGTAACGCAAACTCTCGCCGCAGGTACATACTATGTAAAGGTGGAAGTGTACAGAACGGGGGCGAACGCCGGCACAACGGAAAAGCCGGAGGTGTATATGGCTATGTTCCCGGTGCAGATATACTCAAACAGTACGACGCGGATACAAAACAATACGGCGGACGGAGACTCAGCCGGACTTGATGTGAAGGAAGTCAAGGCGTTTAGCATAACATACAATCAGTTCACCCCGGGAAGCGAAGCAAACGACAGCAACATAGACCCTGCGGGATTTACCGGAACGCACCAGCCTGTGCCGAGCGACTCGGTGGACGAAAACGGGCAGATAATCTGGGAGAATTATACGACATCTCACCAGTACGGAAAATCCGAGTTGCTTGATGAACCTACTATTGAGGGCTACGGATTTGACGGTTACTATTACAAGGAAAACGGTTTATGGAGAAAGATTTCATTCATACCTGCGTGGATATACAGGGATATGGAGCTTTACGCCGTATGGGCGACGAAGAGGTACGTTTCCATCACGTATGATAACAATTTCCCCGATAAAGCGGTGGTAACTACGGGAACAAACACGGCGAGCGCTTCAACTTCAACATCAGATGCGTCTCAGATGCCTGTTATGCCGATAAACCCCGAGGCGAGAGGGTATATTTTCAAGGGATGGAAAGTAGACGATACTCATTATGGTTTCACTCAGTCAAACGGACTTCCTGCGGCGTGGAAAGCGAATATCGCGGCGGTGTGCACGGCTCAGTGGGAGCCGATACATTACAAGGTTGTAGTGCGGTGTAAATCGACAATCAATCCCGCAACGGATTTTGAGAACTATGCGGAAATAAGCAAGCAGGTGGCGAGGCTCTCCACAAGCTGGTCCAACTACGACGTGGAGTATCCGATCATAGACCCGAAGACGACGAAGTACGGCTTTATCGGGTACAAGAAAGGAAATGAAGACGCATCGGATGCGGACAACTACACGTATGAAGCGTCCAAGATGGAAGGAGCGGAAGGGTATTATAAGAACCTTACCGCGGAGAACGGCGCAACGGTGTACTTTTACGCCCTCTTCTCCGATTACTTCACGCCGATTGAGTATATCAGAAGCTACGGAGCGAAGAACGCCGCATACGCATACATAGACACGGGGCTCGTACATGGATACACGGACGATAAGTTCAACAAAGCGGAGATGGAGATAGAGCTCGCGGACATGATGGACGGCTCGTGGAACTACTTCTTCGCAGCTCTTGGCAATTTGTCCGTGGGCGTTACCGGATCCACCAACCCATCCCGGAGGCAGAACGCATGGGACTTGTGGGCTGGAAAGGACGATGAGCCGTGTTTCGGAAACTGGTTTTACGACGAGAAGTATTCCCTGACGGTGGAGACCTCGGGCGGGAACAGGATAAAGGGGTATGTGAACGGAGAGCTTCTTGCGGATTTCGAGCAGACGATAGGCACTGAGAATAGAACGACATACATATTCGGCAGAAACTATGATATGTCTGTGAGGAATAATCCCGACCTTAGGCTGTACAAACTTAACATGTACAACTCCTCGGGGACGCTTCTTCGTCGTTTCCAGCCGTGCGTTTTGAAAGCCACGGTGCCTGCGGCGTTCTCATCGGACGGAAAGGGAACGCATACGACGGGTGAAGTCGGACTTTGGGACTTAAAGACGAACAAGTTCTATCCGAATGCGGGCTCGGGACGCTTTTATCAGCCCTCCGAAGAGGTCGCGGTAACGTTTAAATCAAACTACACCGGAGGATCCGCGGACAGAGTGCAGAAAGTGCTGAAAGGCGTCTCCGAGGCTTTGCATAGGAATATTTTCAGCAAGACGAACTCCGAATTTTTAGGTTGGGGAGAGACTGCGGGCGCAACGGTGTCGGCATTCAACGATCAGGCGGCTATAACGCCAAGTGCGGCG
>CAMKAB010000081.1 GCA_946410375.1 uncultured Spirochaetaceae bacterium | reverse complement strand
CTTCCCCTTTCCTCCTCATAAAGTACTCTATCAGCACCCCGTCTTCTTCACACCGGGCGATTATCTTTTGCAATGTCTCAATCGTCCTGCCTGTTTTCCGCACTTCCTCATTCTCTATCTGCGCGAATTTCAGGTACTGATTCACTATGTTTTCACTATTACAACCTGTCGATTCCGTCCTCTTAATCACCTTTATCTTAACATCAATATCTGCTTCTTTTCCACCAAAAAAAGACTCTTTCAAGCTGATTATTTCCTTATCTGTCTTCTTATCCCCTGCGTATATCACGTATAGTTCGGGAGTCGGAATGGAGACCTTAGCCGAGCCGTACAAATTAAGATCCTTTTCCAAGATTACTTACATAGAGTTAAATTATTTGCATACAAAACTATAAAAACACTCAGATTACGGTTTCGCACGAACTTCTTAAGATGCACGCTAAAGAACTAAAAAGAGCCGCATTAAATTTAATTACCGGCAAAAACAGCATAGAAAAATTGACCAAAGAAACGGCAAAAATCATCGATGCTACCATTGCCTTTGAGCCGGACAGAAATTATAATTGCTTATTATAAAAGGAAAAGAAATGGACACTGCTACTGAAATACCAACCATCGGAGAAGTCTTGCTTAACGAGTTTTTAAACCCCCTAAGCATATCCGCAACCTTGCTCTCAAAGGAAATCGGAGTTGATGTCGCCTTAATCCAGGACATCCTGCTGGACAAGAGAAAGCTCTCTCCGGATATTGCCCTAAGACTTTCCATACTCTTTGAAAAGCCTGACAATTATTTCATTTCCATACAAAACGACATAGACATTAAGAACTTAAGAATCAAAAAAGCAAAAGAGCTAAGCCAAATAAAACCGCTTGCAAAAAGGACATTTTCCTTTTCGCTATCCTGACTGAATAACCTCGTCGGATTTTTTCTCCGAATTGCCGGGCTTTTTTCCTTTTACTGTCATAACTGAACAGCCTCGTCGCATTTTTCTCCGAATTGCCGTTTTTTTCCTTTTCACTATCATAACTGAATAACCTCGTTGCATTTTTCTCCGAATAGCCGGGCTTTTTTCCTTTTACTGTCATAACTGAACAGCCTCGTCACAGCGCTTCAAAAAGCCAAAAAAAACAACAACAGGCGATGTAACCCGTTGCCGTTCATAAAAACATTAAATAGTAAAGAAAAACCCGCATAAACCGGGCTGTTCGCACTGTCCTTCGGCTCATCTCGCCGCAAAAAAAAACCGCCAAACAAGCAAAACGCTCTCAGTTCACCTTTTCAAACACAAGCGTCGCCTGTATTCTGTCTCCGCCGAGAAGCCCTTTGCTTCCGCCGTTAGACGTTGTGATTGTGTGCAATCTGTAGCCTTTCTTCGCCTGATCGTTGATTGCATTCTCAAGTTCCGTAAGGTTTCCAGAACCTGTGCCCAAAAACTTCTCTTTCAGAGTTACCTGAAGAACCACATACTTGTAATTCATACCTGATGCGGTTGAAAATGTAGATTCATCGGAATAATCCATACTTTTCTCCTACCTGCTGTCTGGTTTTTAAACTTTCAGTTTCCTGCGGAGCCGCTTATTCGCACTCCGCATTTCATTGAACATTACTTCTTATCTTCTTTAATAATCAAGTGAAGTTCTTCAAGCTGTTTTGCGTCCACATCATTCGGACAATCGTCCATAGGAGAGACTGCGAAACTGTTCTTCGGGAACGCTATCGCCTCCTTAATGGAATTCTGCTCCGACATAATCATAACAAGCCTGTCAATTCCCGGTGCGATTCCTCCGTGTGGCGGCGGTCCGAACTTAAACGCATTAAGCAGGAATCCGAACTTCTTTTCCGCTTCTTCATCGCTGAAATTGCAGATTCTGAAAATACGCTTCTGCAGTTCCACATCATGAATTCTGATTGAGCCTGAGGCGCATTCGTAACCGTTACACACCATATCATACAGGTCTCCGCGGACTTCTCCCGGGTTTTCTTCCAAAGTCGGAATATACTTAGCCTGAGGCATGCTGAACATATGATGCGCTGCTTCCCAATGACCTTCATCTTCGTTGTACTCAAAGAGCGGGAAGTCAACAATCCAACAGAACGCAAAGCCCGGCTGAATAAGACCCATATCGTGCCCCAAACGGCTTCTTATCGCACCTGCGGACACGCAAGCTTTTTTCCACACCTTATGGGATACCATGAATATCGTGTCTCCGTTCCCGGCTCCCAAAGCCTCGCAAAGCTCGTTTTCCAAACCGGAGAAGTACTTTGCGCCGCTTCCGGAAAGCACATACTTCGCAGAGTCCGCCGTTCCCTCCGATGCCGGAGCACAACTCACCTTTATAAAGGGCACGAAGTCCGCACCGTAAGTTTTAGCTGTTTCGGAAATGCTGTCTATATACTTACGTGTGAGAAGTTCCGCAGTCTTTCCCTTAGCGTCCGTGGTATGATTATGAGATGCCGGAGCCACAATCGCCTTTACGCATCCGCCCTCGGAAAGAATCGTCTTATAGGCTTCAAAACCGGACTTCTTCACAATTTCGCTTATGTCTTTAATCTCCAAACCGAAACGCAGATCCGGCTTATCCGTGCCGTATGTGTTCATAGCGTCGAAATAATCAATCCGTCTGAAATGAGCCGGCAGATCGTAGTTCATAACTTTTTTGAACACATCAACAAAAAGCTCTTCCATCAAGGACAGCACGTCGTCGCGCTGAACAAAACTCATCTCAACGTCGAGCTGAGTGAACTCAAGCTGGCGGTCTCCGCGCGCATCTTCATCTCTGTAGCATCGCGCAATCTGGAAATACTTATCAAAACCGCTCACCATAAGAAGCTGCTTGTACAACTGCGGGCTCTGAGGAAGCGCATAAAACTTTCCGGCATACTTACGGGAAGGAACAAGGAAGTCTCTCGCCCCCTCGGGTGTGCTGCGAATTAAAGTAGGCGTTTCAATCTCGTAAAAATCCTTCGTGTACAAGAACTCGCGAATAGCCTTGATAAACTCGTGTCTCAGACGAATACGGCTCTGCATACCCCCGCAACGCAAGTCCAGAAACCTGTATTTAAGACGCAAGTCCTCGTTTGCGGAGTTCTCCTCGTCTATCATAAACGGAAGGGTGGCGCACCTGGAAAGAAGCTCTATCTTCTCCGCCTTTACCTCTATTTCACCGGTAGGCATTTTGTCGTTCACCATGCTGTCCGGTCTTTTTCTGACAATACCGGTTACGGCAATGCAGTACTCCATTTTAAGGCTCTGTCCCATATTTTTGAGGTCTTCCGATGAGTCGTCGTCAAGCACCACCTGCGTTATTCCGTATCTGTCTCTGAGATTGATGAACTGAAGCGCGCCATGATTACGAACCCGGTGAACCCAGCCGTTCAATATTACCTCTTTTCCCACGTCGGAAGCCCTGAGCGCCCCACATGTGGTCGTTCTCTTACTGAAATTCATATATATCCCCTTTTAAAACCTGCGCTGAACGCTTCGCCTCTGCTTTAACACGCCAAGTTACAGCAAAACATACCGCACCGGCATTCGCGGCAAAGCACTCCGTTTCAAGCCGCTCCGGCATTCGCGGCAAAACACTCCGTTTCAAGCCGCACCGGCATTCGCGGCAAAGCACGCCGTTTCAAGCCGCACCGGCATTCGCGGCAAAGCACTCCGTTTCAAGCCGCACCGGCATTCGCGGCAAAGCACGCCGTTTCATACCGCACCGGCATTCGCGGCAAAGCACTCCGCGCGTCCGATCAGAACTGGTACCTCGCACCCAGCTGTACCAAATCCCCGGTGTGGAAACCGTAGAACTTGGATTCGTCGTCATGACTGTAAATATGCATCATTAAAAGATTTACGTTCAAATTAGGCGTTAAGTCATAACTGATTTTCGGCATTAAAACAAAGTCCTGCTTTTCAATGCACCAAATTCCGGTAATTTCCGGCTTCAATTTATCGTGAGCAAACGAAGCGGAAACATTCGCAACAATCATATTCTCCGTATATCCGTGAGAATTGTAATCCACATCCTTTATTGACGAACCGGAATTATTCGCTCTGAGCGCTTTCGTATTCTTATCCGACTCGTTACCGTTCAAAATAACGGAACCGATGTCCTGAATATTCACGTTCATGTTCCAGATCGGCAGATCGATATCAAACCCTGCCACATAGGAAACGGAATTATTATGCATCCACGGATTCTTTCCGTTCTCGTCCTCGGTTAAGTTAAACGCAGCCTCTCCGCGCAAATTAAAGTGCCAAACCGTGGTAGCCGCTTCCAAACCGAATGTCTGCTTGTGGTCGAAGTTCAGGAAGTCAGGTTTTGAAAGGTAACGTCCGTCCTTCCACACCCCGAATTTCTCCGCATTGAAAGACGGATCTTTGAACCAACCGTTATAATAACTGGCTCCCAAATCCCACTTTCCCAAAGTGCCTGTCATGCGGATTCCGTACTGACCGTATTTCAGCTTATTCAAATTAGGATATAGGATTTTAGAAACGGAATCAGACTCCAAGTCGGCCAAAATCTCTTTAACTCTCTCCGAATACGGCGCAAGAGGAGAACCGCCCAAAAGGGTATCCGTCAGATTTGAAACCTGATACGGCACAAACATTCCGGAATTGTTATACCTGTTTTTTACCGTAAACGGCGCATACACGCCCTCCACCACTATATTCGAATTGCTCGGAACCGAATACGCCGCTCTTATCATAGGAATGGAAATACGGCGCTCTATATAGTCAGGAACAAGGAAATTGACATACGAATCAGCATTGAAGTTATCCAAAACATGAAGCTTATCTCCCTTACCCCAAACTATGCGCATTTTACCGGCGTCAATCTGCAAATTACCAAAATAAGCCGAAAGGACCAACTCGTCAATAAGGTCTATCTTGCTGTTCTCCCACTTGTCCTGATTTATATCAAACACAAGTTTCGCTCCGGCCTTTTCCGCATCATAGGTAAAAGACACCTTCGCTTTCGGGAGAGCCTTTATCGGATTATCTTCATCGTTCAGATAATACCTGAAATCAGCATCAATCACCGCTCCGATTTGAACTTTCGGTTCGTCCGAAGAAGAGCCGAAATCATCAAAAGATCCGAAATCGCTTGAAAAATCATCCGAAAAATCGGAAGAAGAATCAAAAGACGCACTCTCAAAACCGCCGTCCCACTCATCTGCGGCGAAAACCGTAAAAGAAAGCGCCAAAACAACAAACAAAACCAGACATTTCTTTATCGTCATACTATCACTCCAAAATTTTTTCGGGAGACACCCACAAATCAACGCCGACGGCATGCACACCGACATCCTTCCGACTCGTCGCAAGGTCTCCGCTAGCT
>CAMKAB010000080.1 GCA_946410375.1 uncultured Spirochaetaceae bacterium | reverse complement strand
TTATTAAATATTACTTAATAAGTCGGTGGTTTTCGCTTAACAAAATTTGTTTTTTTCGCTTTGAGACTCGCTTTGCGGTTTTTCGCCTCTCGTCTCGGGGTATTTCACTTCCCAACTCGCGCTTCGCGCGGCTCGGCGCACTCCGCAGGTTTCGCTCCTGCCGCTGGGGTCGCGCTCCGCGGCTATGTTTCCTATACGGTTCGCATTCCGTACGCAAGTCCGCACTCCACCGCCGGTTCTCACTTCTGCCACCACGCCGCGCTTCGCGCGGCTCTGCGCACTCCGCAGGTTACACTCCTGCCACCGTGTCGCGCTCCGTCCGAATTCACCACGCCCGGAAGCCCCGCGCGAGATGTTAAAACGCCGTTCCAAGCCCAAAAACAAAAGGTTTATGAATATCGTTTTAACATGTGTTAAGTGTATATCATATGTATAGCTGTTTCTTTAATGGTTAGCCTAGTTCTGTCAAGAACTAGGCTAAGGGTACACCCTTAGAATACTTATTAAATTTTAAGTCTTTATATGTATAGTTTTAAAGATGTTTTATGAAATTTTACCGAAACTGACGCAACAACGAACCATTATATAATTCGTTCTCAGATATATGGTATTACTACTACAATATTTGTTATACGCTCATACGCAAAACAATGCTCGTTGCGAAATACGGGTACTCTTGTAAAGCGTTGCCTTTTTTTGTCTCAATCGTTAGAATTTTTCAAAAAGAGATTCTTGCAAAAACCCGCCGTATCGGGCTCAAAACGGGCATATTGTAGGACTCACGGAAACTATAACAAATAATGCGGCCGGTGTGCTGCTCCAAAAAAGGAACAATTATGATTGATGTTAAGAACCTGCATCCGCTGGAAGTAAAACTTTTAAGACATATTTCAAAGGATGAAGACGTTTACGCAGAAAGGATTGAAAAAGAACTGGGCTATAAAACCGGTCAATGCAATCAGGCTTTCAGCTGGCTTTCCGCAAAAGAATGTCTCTCCGAACACAGCAGAAAAACATACACATGGTATGAACTCACAGATATGGGGCGTGAATGGGCTGAGAACGGCACACCTCTTATTCGTATTTTCAATCTGCTGAAAGAAGGCAAGCATCTCTCTATTAAAGATATATGCGAAAGGCTATCATTAGAGCAAAAAGATGCCGGTTCCGCATTCGGATATCTTTCAAAGAACGGTATCTCGGCGATGGACGAAGAGAAAAAAGCCTTTTTAGTTAAAAACGAACTTCCGAAAGATGCCGAAGACACATGGAATCTCATAAAAAAGGGCCTTGAAAAACCTTTATCAGACGAGGAATTATCCGACGAAGAAAAAAAGATAATTCCTTCCATTGCAAAGAAAAGAGGAGCTGTCGGCAGTCCTTATAAAACAGTGGAAAGAGAAGTTGTTATTTTCAGACTCACCGACACGGGAGAGGAAGTAAAGAAAGCCGTCCTCGCAGCAAACATCACCGGAGAAGAAATCGGAGTTGTAACACCCGAAATATTATCAAGCGGCTCATGGAAAACATCCGTTTTCAGACCGTACGGACTTGATGCGCCGGTGTCCCGCCTTACTCCGGGCAGACACAACCCTTACGGCAACTATATCCGGTGGGTAAAAGACAAACTCACCTCGCTGGGTTTTGAAGAATTTGACGGCCCTCTTGTTGAAAATGAATTTTGGAACGGCGATGCGCTCTTTATGCCGCAGTTCCACTCCGCACGGGATATTCACGACGTTTACTATATTAAGAATCCTTCGCACTGCAAAGAAATCGAGGAACCGTGGCTTTCCCGCGTTGAAAAAGCTCATATGGACGGCGGAGACACCGGTTCAAGAGGTTGGGAATATAAGTTCGACAGAGAATTCACCCGCAGGCAGGTTTTAAGAAGCCAGGGAACGGTGCTTTCCGCGCATCAGCTTACGAAATGCAAGAAACCGGGGAAATACTTCGGAGTCGTCCGATGTTTCAGATACGATGAAGTGGATGCGACCCACGGTGCGGATTTCTATCAGACGGAAGGAATTGTTATCGGGAAGGAAGCAAATTTAAAAGATTTGCTCGGTCTTTTGAAAATGTTCGCCACCGAAATCGCCGGCGCCACCGATTACAAATATGTTCCGGGATACTTCCCGTTTACCGAACCATCCATTGAAATACATATCAAACATCCTGTTTTGGGCTGGTTTGAGCTGGGTGGATCGGGTATTTTCCGCCCGGAGGTTACAAAGAGCCTCGGCGTGGACGAACCGGTGCTGGCGTGGGGGCTCGGAATAGACAGAATGGCTCTGATGAACCTCGGGCTCTCCGATATTCGCGAGCTTTTCACACCGAACATTGAAAGCGTCAGAACAAGACGAGGATAACGCAGCGAAAAGCAGGCTCTTGTCTGCGCCCTTGCCTTTCCGCACTGAATGAGCGGTAAAAAAGCCTGCACAACAGCTTGAAAACACGTAAAACAGCAAAAAAAAACGAATAACAAGGAAAAAAACGGAATAACAGCGAACACCGACGCGAAATTTCGTTTTCAAACACGGACAGCAAGGCGTTAGAAACAACTTTTTAAAGGAGACATCCGCACTATGCCAAAATTTGAAACAAGCGAGAAAATGTTTTTCGGACTACTCGGAAAAACATATACAGATAAGGAACTGGAAGAAATCTTCCCTATAGCCAAAGCAGAATTAGATTCTCACGACACGGAAAACAAGGTTCTGAAAATTGAATTGAACGACACCAATCGCCCGGACCTTTGGTCTCCGATGGGACTCGCGCGTGCGATAAAAACGTATGAACATCCCGAAAAAAGACGTGATTACGAAAATGAATTCTTCTCCAATGCTCTCTCGGAAAAAGACTGCGGAGGGAGATGCCTCATCATCGGTCCCGATGCGAAAATAGTTCGTCCGTACAGCATTGCATTCGCTGCGGACGGATGTGTTGTTACGGAAGATATTCTTCTGGCTCTTATACAAAATCAGGAAAAACTCTGCCACAATTTCGGACGGAAAAGACGCTCAATCGCAATGGGTATCTACAGAGACGACCTCATTCAGTATCCGGTTCATTTCGACGGAGCGGATCCTGATAAAACGCACTTCGTTCCGTTGCACTTTGAAGAGGATATGACGCTCAGGGAAATACTGGAAAAGCACCCGAAAGGGCAGGAATACGGCTATATCATTAAAGACAGCCCGCTTTATCCGTATCTTTACGACGACGCCGGACGCGCCTTATCCATGCCACCGGTTATAAACAGCGCAGACGTGGGAGCCGTTCAGGTCGGAGACAGCAGCTTATTTGTCGAAATGAGCGGAACCGTCCTCAAAGACCTTATTCTCTGCGCTTCAATCATGGCGTGCGATATGGCGGATTTAGGCTTCACAATTAAGCCGATTAAAGTCGTTTTCCCTGAACCTACCGAATTCGGAGATTCAATAACCGTTCCCTATTACTTCCAAAAAAGCAGTTCATGCACGACGGATGATGTCCGCAGAGTTTTGGGAGAGGAATTAAACGCCGGCGAATGCATTGAAGCCTTGAAAAGAATGGGCAACGCCTGCGTATGTTCCGATAAAGACACTATCACGGTCCATCCTCCGGTGTTCAGAAACGATTTTCTCCATGCGGTTGATGTCGTGGAAGACGTTATGATAGGCCACGGGTTGCAAAACTTTGAACCCACAATTCCGAAAGACTTTACGGTCGGTCGTCTTTCCCCTGCTGAAGAACTGAGCAGAAAAATCAAAGACATCATGGTGGGGCTCGGCTTTCAGGAAATGATGTACAATTATTTAGGTTCAAAGAAGGAATATGCGGCGAATATGAACATATCCGATGAGAACCTCATAACAGTGAGCAATCCCATGAGCGAGAATTTTGAGGCATTGCGTCCTTCGGTTCTCCCGTCTCTTCTTGAAAGCGAAGCGGCAAGCCAAAGCGCCCTTTATCCGCACCTGATTTTTGAGGTTGGGAAAATCGCATACCTCGAGCCGTCGGATAACAGCGGAACCGTTACGCATAATTCCTTAGGTTTCCTTGCGGCAAATAAAGCGATGGGCTTTAATGACATAAACAGCTACGTTTATACGCTGATGTACTTCCTGAAAAAAGATTACAAGTTGATGGCGTTGGAGAACGACGGACGTTTCATTGCCGGACGATGTGCGAAAATCGTCATTGAAGGTAAGGAAGCGGGAGTTTTCGGGGAGGTGCATCCTCAGGTGTTGGAAAACTGGATGTGCGGCATGCCTGCGGTAATGTGCGAAATAAACATTGATTCCCTGCTTTGAATTAAACAATGAG
Source organism: uncultured Spirochaetaceae bacterium (assembly GCA_946410375.1). GTDB lineage: Bacteria > Spirochaetota > Spirochaetia > Sphaerochaetales > Sphaerochaetaceae > CAMKAB01. Next base: position 1,034 of record CAMKAB010000080.1, on the reverse strand, counting down.
CGGTACGGTTTTTTCTAAAGACAAATGCACGGAAGCGCTCAGGCTTATGCTTCTGTGCAGATATTTTGAAAACAAAACTGAATCTCTTTTTACTCAAGGTTTTATCCACGGCACCACTCACCTCTCAACAGGTCAGGAAGCGGCGGAAGTCGGGCTTTGCATGGCTTTGGACGAGGAAGATTGGATTGTGCCCACTCATCGTTGCCATGGCGTCACCATTGCCAAGGGAGCGTCTGTTTTCTCGGCTTTTTCTGAAATGTTAGGCTCAAAACACGGTCTGTCAAAGGGATTGGGCGGCAGTATGCATATGAGCGATAAGGCTCACTGCAATCTCGGTTCTTCAGCCGTGGTGGGCTCCGGGATTCCGATGGCTTGCGGCGTTGCGTTCTACCTGAAACGCATTCGGTCAAAGAATGTAAGCGTAGGTATCTTCGGAGACGGCGCAACAAGCAGAGGGAGCATTCACGAAAGTATGAACCTCGCCTCAATCTGGAAACTACCCGTCTTGTTTTTCTTAGAAAACAATCTCTACGGAATGAGTGCGAAATCGACGGATATGATAAGTCTCTCCCCTCTCTATAAGCGTGCGCAGGCGTATTCGATGCCCGGTTTTTCAACAGACGGAAACGATATTGAAGCTGTTTACCACGCCGTGTCGGAAGCGCTCTCCTTAATCCGCAGCGGCAATGGTCCCGTTTTACTGGAAGTTTTAACGTATCGACAGAAAGGACATTCAAAAAACGACAAAAGAGTGTATCGCAGTGCGGAAGAAGAGCAGGAATGGTTAAAAAGAGATCCTATTCTTTTATTTGAAAACAAACTTGCGGAAAACGGAATATTAAGGGAAGAAGAACTCCGTGCGTTAAAAGAAGAGTGTCTTTGCTTTATTGAAAAGGAAGCGGAACGGGCGCTTTCCCGCAAAGACGAGAGGCTGAGCATTTCAGAGATGGAAGGACTTGTTTTTGCGAAATCTGTCGGAGAGGTGCAGTATGACATATAGAGAAGCAATCAGAGCCGCCCTCAGAGATGAAATG
>CAMKAB010000079.1 GCA_946410375.1 uncultured Spirochaetaceae bacterium | reverse complement strand
CGACACTATGGCCGGCATGTCCGAACAAAACGCTTTGCGGGGTGATGCTCTGTATACGGAGGAAAAGGCGGACGAAGGCTGGAGAGAAGAGGAAATCGATTCGGACGATGCTGCAGGTTTCGAGCCGCAGTATTCTTCGTTAAATCCCGAGTCGTACTCATATCTTGATGAAGGTGAGAATACCGGAGAAAGCTTCTTTTTGCAGGAGCAGGATGAACTTGACGAGAACGCATATCCCGAGTTTGAAAGCTTGTCGCGAGAGAGTGAAGAGACTGAAGATTTCGACGATTCGGATCTGTATGATGTGCATTCCCTCTTTGATTATGATGAAGACGAACCCGCGCTTGACACTGATAAGGAAATCGTAAAAAAGGCTGAAGAAAGCGGAGCGGTTGCATCTGAAATAACGGCGGAAGTCGAGGCGGAAGAGCTTCGGGAAGTTGCGCTCGAGACGGTTCAGAGCGCTGAATCAGTTGAGGCGGCGCAGAAAGTTGCAGTCGAGGCGGTTCAGAGCGCAGAAGCAGTTGAGGCTGCGCCTGTGGAGGCTGTTTCGGAGCCTGTGCAAATTGGTTCGGCTTTACAGGAAGATGCCGAAACCGCAGAGAGTGCGGCAGAACCGGTAATTACGGCGCCGGAGGATGCTTCGGAGCCGATAGAAATTAAGATTGAATCCGCGGAAAATACCGCCGAGCCGATAGAGATTGCTGTGCCGGAAGTCGAGGCGGAAGAGCCTCGGGAAGTTGCGCTCGAGGCGGTTCAGAGCGCAGAATCAGTTGAGGCGGCGCAGAAAGGTTCAGTTGAGGCTGTTCAGAGCGTAGAATCAGTTGAAGCTGTTCAGAGCGCTGAATCAGTTGAGGCGGCGCCGGAAGTTTCAACTGAGGCGGCGCAGGAGGATGTTTCAGTTTTGAAAGAAGATACCGAAACTTCTGAGGTCGCTTCCGGAGCGGAGGATATTCCGGCTGCGCTTGAAGACCTCGAGAAAAAGTCCGTTTCCGCTCCTTTGTACAGGAATATTCCGCTTTTTGATAAGATATTCACTTTCATACCTGATACCACTCCGTTTGGCGAGTTTGTTAAGTCTTTAAGTAAAAATGACTTACATGATTTGGAAAGTTTTATTTATTCAGTGAACCGGGCGCAGAAATCGGACGGAAAAGACAAAATGTTTAACACTCCGGGCGCAGACATCACCGTTTCCGTGATGAACAAAACGGAAGACCCTATGCTTCAGGTTATGAGAAAGGAGGGCGTGGCGACTCAGATGTTGCTTGCAAACAAGCAGAAATGGACCCACGTTACCCTGTATTTTAACGAATCGGGAAATCTCGTCAGTGCCGAAACGGAAGAAATAAACCAAAAAACGTTTTCTTCAGGGGAGTGGAAAATAGTACGGGAAATGGCCTATAGAAAATTCCGTATGATGCGTTAAATAAGTTAAAATTCGGGTGAGACATGGACTTTATCGTAAAACTTAAAGAAACGCTTATTTCAGTTTTGCCTGTGGCGCTTGTCGTATTGATAATCAATTTCACTCTGGCGCCTCTCGGGAATCTTCTGGTACCTTTTTTGATAGGTACGCTTTTTCTGATACTCGGATTAGCCCTGTTTTTGAGCGGTACCGATATCGGTATGACGGCTCTCGGAGAAAAACTCGGATCCGTTTTGGCAGGAAGCCGAAGCCTGCCTCTGATTCTGATAACCGGTTTCGTAATCGGATTCGGCGTAACGGTGGCAGAGCCGGATGTTTCCGTGCTTGCAAGTCAGGTGCATAGCATTAACCCCGCAATCAAGGAACAGGTTCTTGTGATTTTCATTGCGGTGGGTCTCGGCTTGTTTATTGATATAGGGCTTCTCAGAGTCTTAAAACAAGTTCCTCTTAAATATACGTTTTTGGCATTTTACGGATTGATACTCGTTTTTATGTGTTTTATCGGTCAGAATATGGCGTCGATTTCTTTTGACGCATCCGGTTCCACAACGGGACCGCTTGCCTCGCCTTTGTTGCTCGCAATAGGCGTGGGTGTCTCGTCCGCCGCGAAAACAAAGGAGGATTCTTCATTCGGACTTACGGGCGTGGCGTCAATGGGGCCTATTCTGGCGGTGGCGGTTATGGCGGTTTTGGCGAAGTCACCCTCGGGAAGCGCTGCGATAAGCGAAGCATCGGCATTGGTTGAGAATCACGGGTTTTCTCATGTTTTGTTTTCCATGCTGAAACAAACGGCGATAGGTTTCTCTCCGCTCGTGCTGATTATTCTCGTTTTTCAGTTCACATTGATGCATTTCCCGAAAATCAGGTTCAGAAAAGTTGTGTTCGGGATTGTTTACGCATTTGTCGGAATCGTGTTGTTTCTCACCGGTGTTGAGTACGGATTTAAGGAAGTCGGAGCAGTTCTGGGCTCATCAGTTTCCAAAGGGTACTCCGATGTTGTGTTCCTTTTGATTTCATTGATATTCGGTGCGATAGTGGTTCTTGCTGAGCCTGCGGTGTGGGTGTTGACAAGGCAGGTTGAAGATGTGAGCGCCGGTATAATAAAAAGACGCACGGTTACGGTTTTTTTGTGCTCCGGAGTATCTTTTGCCGTGATTCTTGCGGCATCGCGCGCTTTATTCAATATAAATTATCTTTGGTTCGTGTTTATCGCGGTATGTTTAAGTTTGATTTTGTCGTTTTTCTGTCCTCCTCTTTTTACGGGAATTGCATTTGATTCGGGCGGGGTTGCTTCGGGGCCGCTCAGCACAAGTTTTGTTCTGTCTTTTATGATGGGAGCATCGGATAGGGCGGATATGGCTTTCGGAGTTGTAGGTCTGATTGCATTGGCGCCTCTTGTGTCCGTGCAGATTTTGGGCATAATCTTTATGCTGAAACAGCGTAAAACGGAAGCGGAAACGAAGGATATAAGGGCAGGCGGAAATTCCTTGAAGGGGTGAGTATGACAATATTAACCGATAATTTGATGTTAACTATCGTGGGTAGAGGGCAAGCGGATCTTTTTACCCGGATCGCCCGTGAATGCGGGTGTACGGGAGGTACCGTATATCCCGCTATGGGTACCGCTTCCTCTGCGATTTTGCGGCGTTTCGGGTTGGGAGACAAGAGCAAGGAAGTTATTTTGAATGTTGTTAGCAAGGATACCGCTTATCGGGTGATAGACAGGGTAAAGGCTGAGTCGAAGATTCAGGGAGTGAGCGCTATTCTCGGAAGTTTTAATGATCTTTCATCTGAAGAGGAGATGAGCTCGGCTGTACTTTTTGGGGAGGATGGTATGAGAAAACACTGGACCATGATAACGATTATTGTAAACAAGGGATATGCGGATGATATTATGGACACAGCCCGCAAGGCAGGCGCTTCCGGGGGTACTATCAGCAATGCCAGAGGAACAGTACCCAAGGGTTCGGAACATAGTTTCCTGGGAATAACGATAGTGCCTGAAAAAGAAATGGTCATTATTCTCTCAGAACGAGATAAGGCGGACGCTATTGTTACCTCAATTAAGAATATGGATTGTTTGCAGGAAAAGGGAATAGGCGTTATCTTTATGCAGGACGTTATTGATTTCGTGAATCTGGGAAACAATTGAGAGATAAAGCGTTTCTTGCGGATTGGGCGAGGTTGTTCGCCTTGTACGAAAAACGGTGGATATTTGAAATTTTCCGGTGTGTCCGTTGTGTTTGAATAATAATGAATACATATATTTCTGATGAACGAAAGGTTCGGTTCGGATAGATTTTGCAGTTTTTTATTTCTGTATTGCGGGAACGGTAATGATTTACATAAAAGAAGGAAAGGAAAAAAGCCTGTTGCGCCATCATCCGTGGGTTTTCACGGGAGCGATAGACGAGGAGAGAACAAGGAAGGACGCCCGGTTGGAAAACGGGCGGGAAGAAACATTGCGGAAAGACCTTTCTGCGGAATTCCCGGACGAAGGGAAAAAACAGCAGTCAGCTTTGCAGAGAGCGTACCGGAAAAATTCTGAAACACAGGGCGTTATCGCCCGGACAGGTGTTCATAAAGTTGCGGATAAGAACGGACGCTTTATTGCGTGGGGTTATTACGATGAAGAAAGCCACATTGTTCTGCGGCTTCTTTCGTGGGACGAAAACGATATGCCTGACGGGGCGTGGTGGGAAAGAAAAACTTCGGAATCGATTTCAAAACGGGCTCACTTTTTTTCTTCTGATGATACGAATGCGTTCCGCATTATCCACGGAGAAGCGGATTACTTGCCCGGAGTGGCTGCGGATGTATACGGGGCTCTGGTGAGAGTTGTTATTTCGGCAAGGGTGGCTTTTTTCAATAGAGAGCATATTGTTTCGGCTATTCAGAAGCGAATTTCGCCGGAGCTTATTATTTTAAACACGGATGCTGCGTTTTGCGGCATAGAAAAGCTAAAAGAGATCACAGAGTACTACAAAAACGGGGAACGTTTTTATCCCGATGCGGCTTTTGAGCCGATTCAAATAAAGGAAAGCGGGATTTATTATACCTTTACGCCCGGAACGGGGCAGAAAAGCGGTTTTTATTGCGACCAAAGAGAAAACCGCAATGTGTTTGAAAAATATGTCCGCATGTCGGTCTCTTCGTCCGATCGTAAACCGATTGTTCTTGATGCTTGTTCTTATACCGGCGCTTTTACTTTACACGCTTTGCGCGCCGGTGCGGAACGGGTTGACGCAGTGGATGTTTCGGAAGCGGCTATTGAGTGCCTTATGCGGAATGTGAAGCTTAACATAAGAGAGGGGGTGCTCTCTGAGAATGCGTTTTCCCGGATTACAACGGAAAAGGCGGATGTGTTCGCAAAATTGAGAACGATTCCCTCTGATTTATACGACTTGATTATTTTAGATCCTCCGAAACTCGCCAAAACGGTTAAAAATCTGGAAGAGGCGAAGAAGGGATATAAGGATTTGAACAGGCTTGCAATGCAAAAGATAAAGAACGGAGGTGTTCTTTTTACCTGTTCCTGTTCGGGGGCGCTGAAATGGGATGATTTTAGAACGGTGATAGGCTGGGCTGCCAAGGATGCCGGGGTAGAAGTTCAGATTTTGGAGGCGCTCAGTCAAAAGGAGGATCATCCGGTGAGGCTTTCTTTCCCTGAAAGCGAGTATTTGAAAGTATATGCGCTTAGAATTTTGAAATAGTCGACCCTTTGCAAGCATAAAGCTACGGTTGAATCACGGAATAACGCTTCTGTTGATTATGTAATATGATTTATTTTAAATATGTGGTATAGTTTCCTCTGAATCTATAATTAAAGTGTATTTAGATAATTCGGAATGGAGACAATAGTATGAAGAAATTTGGTTCTTCACGGAAAGTTCGGGGATGAAAGGATGAATTGAAAAAGAGAGCATG
>CAMKAB010000078.1 GCA_946410375.1 uncultured Spirochaetaceae bacterium | reverse complement strand
AAAAGAACGTCTAATTCCTCTCCCACGTACATGACTGCGGAACCCGCCATTTTCTGCTCCGTGAGCAGATTGTAAATGGCGTATGAGGTGTTGATATCAAGTCCTCGAACGGCATACGCCGTAAGAAGCACCGGAGGCCGGGAAGCGATTTCTCTTCCGACCAGAACTTTCTGAATGTTTCCTCCGGACATTCTGCGAACCGGAAAATCGGTGGACGGGGTAACGACTTCCAATTTGTTCCAAATTCTGTTCGCCAGATCCTTCGGGTTTTTTCTGTTAAAGAAAACTCCGCGGCCGTCTTTCCAGCTCCTGAGCATCATGTTGTCCGTCATGCCCATTGAGCCTACGAGCCCCATTCCGAGTCTGTCTTCAGGGACAAAACCCATTCCGACACCGACTTTTTTTATTTCCATGGGTGTTTTTCCGACAAGCTCCGTGGCGCTCTTGTCATCGTTTATGAATTTAATCGAACCGCTTTGAATAGGATAAAGTCCCGTGATGGCTTCGAGAAGTTCTTTTTGTCCCGAGCCTGCGATTCCCGCCACGCCCAGGATTTCTCCTTTTTTCGCAGTGAAAGATACGTTATCAAGTTTCTTAATCCCGTCTCTGTCCACAACGGTGAGTCCTTCTACCGAAAGCTTATCTTCAGGGTTATCGTACAAAGGTCTGTCTATGTTAAGCGAAACTGAATGACCCACCATCATATCGGTAAGTTCTCCCGGATTTGTTTCTTTCGTATTTACTGTGGCTATGTATTTGCCCTTTCGAAGAATGGCGACCTTATCGGAAACATCCATCACTTCTGCTAGTTTGTGCGTGATAAGTATTATCGCTTTTCCGTCGGCTTTCATATTCCTCAGAACGGCAAAAAGCTTGTCTGTTTCCTGCGGTGTCAGAACGGCGGTGGGTTCATCAAGAATCAGTATTTCCGATCCTCTATACAGAACTTTGACGATTTCAATAGTCTGTTTCTGGCTTACGGACATATCGTAAACCTTCGTCTTCGGATCGATTTTGAAACCGTATTTGTCGCAAATTTTCCGAACCTTTGAGTTCACAGCGTTTATGTCCAATTTCTCGGGCAGACCGAGAACGATGTTTTGCGCTGCGGTGAAAACGTCAACCAGATGGTAGTGCTGGTGTATCATTCCGATTCCGTACTTGTAGGCATCGTGCGGGGAGCGGATCGCAACAAAAATTTTTATTTTTGTTCATAGCCTTTCGAGCTCAAGGCGGGATATTTTCGCTTTTGGTTATGGTATAAAGAGTAACTGAAATTTGAGATTAAGATTGATGACGAAAAATCAGGATGCGATATTACGGTTTTAGCTGCAAATCCGGCAAAACTTTCCTCAGAGAGCTAAGAACATCGGCCGAAACTTCGTCTATGCCTTTCGAACCGTCCGTTCGGATTATCTTGCAATGAGGTTCGTATTCTCTCAGTGTTCGTTCGTAGCCTTCCTTAACCTTTTGCTGTATTTCCAGTCGTTCAAAAATAACCATCTGTTCACCTCTGGAATTTATTCTTTCCATGCACGTTTCCGCGGGCAGATCCACATATATTACAATTTCGGGAAGAGAAAAGAGGGAATTGAGGAGCTTTACGGTGCTGTAAGGAACGTTCATGCTTTGGTACGCAAGAGAAGAGAAAAGGTACCTGTCCGAGAGAACTATATCTCCCATGCTCAGATGTTCAAGAATGCCGTTCTTACCGTAAAGATGATTATTTCTATCCGCGGCGAAGAGATATGCGGCTGTGGAAGGGGGAACTTGTATTTTTCCCGAGAGAATTTCTCTTAAAAAAAGTCCGACTTCAGAAGATGTGGGTTCGGCTGTTCGGAAAACTTTTTTCCCTGATTCGGAAAGAAAATCCGCAATCTTATTCAGCTGAGTGGTGGTTCCTGAGCCGTCAGGTCCCTCAAGAACCCAAAAGTTTTTTAAAATTTCGGTATTCATTGCAACTATTACGCTCCATCTGTGTTTTAATAATAATGTGTGTAAATCTGTTTGTTAATACTCTGATGAAGAAATGAAACATAAGAGGCTGGTGTTTTCTTTTTTTGTTACTCTCTTTGTGATTATGGCTGTGTTCGCTTCGATGGTGTTTTTTGTGGCGAGCCCGAAGTTCATAAACTACGTGAATGACCTGATAAGAAACGAATTCAGTTCCGAATACGGTTTTACCGTTGATGTGGGAAAAATAGACAGGCTTTTTTTCAGATTTATTGATTTATCCGATGTCAGGATTGTATACGATGAAGAGAACGTTGCGGAAATTTCCAATATCAGAATTTCTCAGGGGATAAAATCAGTTTTTTCACTTTTCCGCGGTAAGACAATAGAAGATATAAACCTCAGGATTTCCGGAATGAAAATTAAAATTAATCAGAGCGTTCAGGATTATGTTGAGGAAATCGTAAAAAGGCGTTCCCGTGCTTCCGATGAGGATAAAAAAATTCTTTCAGAGCATTCGGGCAGCGGGAAAAACACGGAGGAAAGGAAAGGAAAGGGAGATAGTTCCGTTTTAAGCGCTTCTTCTTTAGAAACAAGCGAAAGCGACTTAAAAGCGTTTTTTTTGAAATCCTTGAAATATCCCGTAACTTTTAACATATCTGTGAAAGATTCGGATGTTCTGATTGATACCGATTCGCTCTTTTTGAATACGGAGAAGCCCTTATCCTTTAGTGCGAAACTTATTACCGATTTTAAAACATTTGACTTGAAAAGCGTCGAGGGGAAATTGCCGAAAATAGCTTCCGTTATTCGGAAAAAAGGTAAGATAACGGCGGGGAAAGGGGGAAATCCGGGCTCCGGGAATATCGCGGGAAAAACGGCAAACAGGGGCGATGAAAAAAATCCGGAAAATAAGGAACTCGGCATTTCCTTAAGTAATGTATCCTTTGAAGTGAAAAATCAAAAGAATGTTTCTCTCTCTTTCAGCGAAGCCGAATTGAAAAGCGGGGAGGATTTACACGTAAAGGTGAATAATGTCGCGGCTTCTTCCGCACTTGAAAAGGACATTGCGGACGGAAGCCTTAAAGCGGATTCGGCGGAAGTTCTTCGAAACGGGGGTTATATTTCGCTCAGCAAAACGGAATGGAAATTCAAATTCGACATAAAGTCTGTCCGAAACAGTTTTACTGCAAGCGGTAATGTTAACAGAATTCTGAGCGGTTTTACCGGAGAGAACTATGATTTTGCTGTGGAAGTGGATAATCTCGGTATTTCGGCAAACTCCGATGAATCGGACAATGTGAAAAATGCGCTCTTTTATTTTGATTCGGTTTCGGTTGAGGAAAGGCGGAGATATTTCAGGGGAAGTCTGAATAATGTGATTTCGTCTTTCCGGCTTAACAACGATAATTCGGGAAGCATACAGTTCCGTACGAATCTGAACGCTCAAACGGAAATAAACGCGATAAGAGAGCTTTCCGCAGAACTTGAAACATCGGTTGACTTCGGCGATATTCACACGTTATCCGATTATAAAACAATTCAGAGCGCGAATCTGAGTCTTAAAAATCTGCGATGTACCCTTTTGGAAGGGGAGAACACCCTAAGCGCGCGCCTTACGGGAGGAAATAACGTTGAGGTGAACATTTATTCCGAGACAGGAATACAAGGCGATTTAAGTTATGACATAGCCCGGGAATTATCGGATATAAAATTTTACTTTAATCACTTTGCAGTAAAGAAAATACTTCCGTTTATCGGCAAGGTTCCCAAGAGAATTTCAGACATGATTGACGACAAAACGGAACTTGACGGCTCATACGTTATGAGCGGGCATTTGAATCCGAAATCCCTCACCGGTTCGTCTTCGGTGAATCTTGTTCTGAGCGACATGAAAATAGGCAGTTCACACAAGGCGATTGCAACGACTTTTGATGCGGATGCGAAAGACAATATCGTGATGATAAAATCTCTTGCATTAACAGGGTTCGGATTCCGTCTTTCCTACTCCGGAACGCTTGATCTGAACAGATATTTCCCTCAGGGAACGCTTATACTCCAAAATTCGGAAACAGGCGAACGCATCGCCTATACCGATTTCACCCTTGATTCGGATTCATCCGGATACACGATTGAGGCTTTTGCGGAAAAAAAGAAAGATGCGAGCATAAAAGCCCATGTTTCGTGGGATAAAACAATGAATATCGTCTCCGAAGCTATCATAAAAACAAAGTTCGGTTCGTATGGTTTCAACGGTGTTTATGATCGCAAGGAAAACACCATCGAGATTAAAACCGACGGTGCGGAGGCTTTTTTCAACGTTGATTTGGATAAAAAGCACCTTGAAGGGGCAATTACGCTTAATGACTTCGCAATTCATATTACAAATAATCTTGCAATTCACGCAAATGCGGAGATTTCCGGTTACTACAACATGGATGAAGGCGTTTTTCTTTTCAGTTGCAATAATTTTGAAATAATTTTCTCGGATATTTTCAGTTTCGGATTCAATTTGCGGTTTACGGAAAAAGAATATGTTCTTGATTCTTTGTATGTGAATCTCAGAGGTAATAACATGAGATTCGACGGAGAGGCGAGGGTTGAATATCCTAGTTTGGTATATATTGCCGCAGGCCTTACCGAGGATATAAAAGTGAATTTCAATTTTAATCGTATTGATTCGGACGATTATTTAAGTGTTGTTCTGAATTCGGACAGATACAGCGTAAAAGCGTTTTTCTCTGAGGATTTCCCGTTCGAAATGTCCTTGCTCGGCTCGCGAGGAAACGGATTTTTCGCTACGTGCAGGGTGAATGATGTTTCTTTTGAGGCGAGATATAAGGGAAAGAACATAAATCTTTATAACGGGAAGGGAAATATCAGGGAATTCGGGCTTTCGGATTTCGGTTTTAACATAAATTTCACCGATAGAACGTTAACCGGAGATATTGTTCTCGAACACGAAACCCGCAATAAACGGGGGGATGTGACGAAGCAGGGCTGTACTTTAGGTTTGAGTGCGAAACTGGATTCAGTTGTTCTCGGAGCGCTTTCCCTTGCCGGTTTGAATGTGGGCGCTTCTTTTACGGTTTCCATAACGCATGGGTATCTCGGACCGGATTATGACATATCGGATGTTGATCTTGATATTTCCTTGAACAGGAACGAAGTGAAGATTTCCAGCTCCCTGATTAACGGTTATTACAATTTTAAAGAGCGATATGTCGACATAGACATAGTCAAGGCTTTTTTGTTCGGAATGCGTGTAAAGGGCTATGTGCACGAAGAATTCGATGTGTTTATTGATAACCTCTATGTCCCCCTCGGAATAGCGGATCAGTTTATGAATAGTCCGCTGTATCAAACGTATAGCGGCGCTCTTGAAGGACGTTTGCTTGTTAAAGGTCCGACTTACGATCCGTCTTTTTACGGAACGCTTTTCA
>CAMKAB010000077.1 GCA_946410375.1 uncultured Spirochaetaceae bacterium | reverse complement strand
GTCTTTTCTACGGCTCGAGGTTCCTGCGCGATATCCTTTGAAAGTTCCGATGAAGTTTCATCCGTGAGTTCCGATGCGATATCATTAGAGAGTTCGGTTGCAGATTCGTTTTCTTTAATCGTGCGGGTTGCAGCCGTATTATTGGTGCTGCGTACTTCTTGATTTTCTTTTGTTTGCTCTTCTTCGCGTAAGCCGTCTTTTATTTCGGTGTAAAGCTTTATAACTGCGAGTCCTGTGCGGTTTGTTGTAATCCAGGAGGGGAAAAGCGGGTTCAAAACGAGAAAAGCATTATCTTTTTGGTATATTCTTAAAATATCGGAAAGCATTATTTAACCATATCTTTATAAATTGTTTTATAACGGCAGTTCACGGGAACTCCAGTTCGAAAAAAACCGGCGGAAAGCGTGAAAGCTGATCGTAATCAGAACACTCTCTGTCACCGCATAGCCTCTGGAAAAGTTTGAAGAGAATTCGCAACCGGATTGTTTGCTCCCATTTCTCAAGGATTGAAAAGTCTGCGGGAAAATGCGAAAACAGACTATATGCTCTGCCGTAACATTTGAGTTGTGTTACCAGTCGTTACTCGTAAATTTAGCGTTATATCCTTTTTATACGGCTACCGTAACCTCAGCTTTGTACTACCAGCCACTGCACAGGAAACCTAAACCGCATTCGCCTCCGCCACCGCTGCACCCGAGACCTACGCCGCAAACGCCGTCGCCACCCCAGCCGCTGCAACCGAAGCCTATACCGCATTCGCCGTCGCCGCCGCTACATCCGAAACCTACGCCGCACATACCGCCGCCGCCCCAGCCGCTGCAACCGAAGCCTGCGCCGCATTGGCCTCCGCCTCCGCTGCATCCGAAACCTACGCCGCAGGCACCTGTGGAAACAGGTTCGCGCTTTGAGGGGCTTGAAGGCGGGAACAGAGCAGGGTCAATATATGATTTTTGTGTGTGCCGGTGTTCCTGCGCTGAAAATACAGGCACTCCGACTTGAATGTCTGCCGGGTTTTTGAGCAGAGCAGGAAGTGAAAAGTCGGAAAGATTCATGAGCGCCTCCGTTTACGTTTATCTCTTTACGACAGTATACCACACCGAGAGGAATAAAAAAGTCGCTTTTCAGGCGACTTTTAGCGGTTTCGCTCTTTTGGAATAAAGCATAAGGAAAAACAGAGGTCGGATTTTACGGTTGTTTTTGAAAATGTTTCAGCTTGTTGAGACAGATGATATATGGAAAAACAAAAAAGAAAAACGGTATACTGTGTTGTATTTTAAAATTTTGCGTGCTGAAATGCAGTTAGCGAGGTTTAGTATTATGGTTTACTGTTTGGGAACCATGTTTTTAAGGGAGGAAATCCGATGGATATATCAATTCTTTTGGCTTTACAGAATTTCAGAGAGGGTGTGGGAGGATTTTTGGCGGGATTTATGCAAAAAATGACCTTCTACGGTGAGAGAAGCACGATAATTGCGATTATGGCAATTATTTATTGGTGTGTGAATAAAGATTTGGGGAATTACCTTCTTTTAGGATTTGCCGGAAACAGGCTTTTAAACGGCTTTTTAAAAATAACATTCTGTATTTACAGACCTTGGATACGTGATCCCCGAATTGCGCCTTACGGAGACGCAATCAAAACGGCCGGCGGATATTCTTTCCCGAGCGGACACACAATGAACGCTTCAACGCTTTTCGGCGGGCTTTCGCTCAGAAAAGAAGTCTCAAAGAGCGGACGGGCAATGCTCATCATCGCAACGCTTTTGGTCGGATTGAGCCGTTTGTTTTTGGGTGTTCACACTCCGCAGGATGTTCTGGTAGGCCTGTGTCTCGGACTTTGCATGATGTTCTTTACATTGAAACTTACCGAATACATCAGCAAAAATCCCGGAAAAGATACGCTTGTATTTTGTATGGGATTCGTTATTTCTGTGCTTATAGTTGTGTACAGTTTGGTAAAGAAATATCCGCAAGACTATGACGCGCATGGAAAGCTGATTGTTGACGGTGCGAAAATGGCTATGGATAGTTTGAAAGGCGTCGGTTACGCGATGGGTATTATCGCAGGATGGTATCTTGAAAGACGCTTTGTGAGGTTTAATACGGATATTTCATTGGGAAAGAGAATCGGCAGAGGTATTTTCGGGCTTATCAGTTATTATGTGGTGTGTCTGATTATCGCTCCCGTATTTAACGGATTGTTTCCCGGTGCAATCGGTAGTGTTTTGTCTTGTTTCTTACAGCTTTTTTATGTAACGTTTATTTTCCCTCTTTTTATGAAGTTGTTTGAAAACTAAACGGGAAATGCGGATAAAGCGTATTGAAATAATTCAGTCAGGTGCGGATTTTATGAATTACGAGAGAGAAAAAAGGGAAGCTGCGGAGGCGGGAGAAAACGCTTTGTATTCTTTGAATCAGGCGAAAAACCTGCTAAAGTCTGCAAAAATGTTCGGAATATGGGACATCTTGGGCGGCGGAGGAGTCATATCCTTTTTTAAACATCTTAAAATCAGGAATGCGAGAGAGGTCCTTCAAAGGGCTATGCGGGATTTGGAGATTCTTAATGACGAACTTGATGATGTGTCTCCCGACCTGAATATTTATATAGATGATTTTCTGAGCTTTTTTGATGTTTTTACGGATAACTGGATAGCGGATTTTATGGTTCAAAGCAGAATTTCCGATGCGCTAGAAAGGATTGACTACGCGATAAGCGAGGTGAATAGAGCGCTTGCACAGCTAGGGTAAAGCGTTTTCAGGGTCTTAGGAAAATCAAGCGAGAAAACGGGGCGGATTTGCGCTTTGATAGTTCGATTGAGGTATGTATGGCGAAATTGTATTTTAAGTACGGAGCGATGGGTTCCAGCAAGAGCGCTCAGGCTCTTATTACGAAGTTTAACTACGAAGAGCGCGGAATGAAGGTTTGGCTTATCAAGCCTTCCACGGACATGAGAGACGGGGCGGAGCTTATTCGTTCGCGGGTCGGGCTTGAAGAGAAAGCGGACGTGATAAAGCCCGAGGATGACATTTATGACATGTTTACCGCAAAGCACTCCGATTGCGATGTTATCATTTCCGATGAGGCTCAGTTCTTTACTCCGGAGCAAATAGATGAAATGAGAAATATCGTTGATGAGTTTGATGTTCCGGTCCTTAATTTCGGGCTCAGAACTGATTTCCTGACTCACGTATTCCCGGGTTCTCTCAGACTTCTGGAACTTGCGGATTCCATAACAGAGATAAAGACAATCTGCTCATGCGGCAGAAAAGCCACTGTGAACGCCAGAATCGCTAGCGGAAAAATCGTAACCGAAGGGGAGCAGGTTCTCCTCGGAGGTAACGATTCGTACGTTGCAATGTGTCATAAGTGCTGGAAAGAGCGGATAAAGAGAGAGCGAGAGATTTGAAATTCCGCTTTTAGCGCGGAAATCAGCATAAAACGAACTGCCCCCGGCTCGTACAGAAAACCGGAGGCAACGAAAGAGTTGTGAAAAGACGTTTTTCGGTTTTGTCCGAAAGCGATCTATGCTCAAAACCTGCATGAATCAAATTCGTTCAGAATGCACATAAGTTCTCCCGTCATCCGTTCTTTAACTTCCTGAACAAAAGAGTAGGGGATTTTGTAGTACGCTTCGGCTATGCTTCCAGCAATGCACGCCAGAGTGTCGCTGTCTCCGCCTATGGATATGGCGTTTCTGATAACATCCTCATACGATGTGCCTTCTAAAAACGAGATAATCGCTTCAGGCACAGTGCCCATACAGGTAACATCATAATCATAGCCGGGCCTTATGGAGTCAAGTGATTTGTCCAGCAGATAGCCGAACTCGGAAGTAATGTAATCCTTGATTTCCGCTTTGCTGCGGCCTGTTCTGGCAAGGAAAATAGCGGCCGCAACCGATTCGGCGCCTTTTATGCCTTCGGGATGGTTGTGCGTCACCTCTGCGGAAAGAGCCGCCATTTTTCGGGTTGTTTTCATATCTTTAAAAAGATAACCCGCGCTTGAAACCCGCATTGCGCTGCCGTTTCCGTAGCTTCCGTAAGGTTTAGGATTGGCGGATATTATCCATTGAATGAAATGACTTCCGTATCCGCGATGCGTATATCGTCTGCCGAAGTCCTGCATGTTTTGAACAAGATCCTTTTTAAATTGCTTTTCAAAGTCTTCGGTAATTTCAGCGGATGAGGCGTTTCCGAATGAAATTTCGCTTGGGTTTAGCATGTTTTTCTCGGAATCGCCGATTGCGCTGTCGCTTTGGAACATAATTTCGTCAGGTTTTATTGAGTGAGTCATCGAATTGTCGATTGCGCTGTCGCCTTGATACAAAGCATCTTTTGGGTTTAATGAGTTCTTCGCTGAATCGCCGATTGCGCTGTCGCTTTGGTACAAAAACTCGCTTGCCTTTAGCATGGATTTCGCCACTGCAAGCGTCATAACCGAATCGTCAGTAAAAAACATTTTTTTCTGGACAATCGGAAAGTCTTTCGTTTTTATATTGTGAAACTCGTACACGCTTCCGACAATATCTCCAAAAATCGCACCGTACATACGGGACCTCCTTTGGGGTGGGGATAAAAAGGTAAAAGAAATTTTTTTTAAAATGATAATAGTTCAAATAGTTTGTTCTTTAACAATTCTTTTCTTTTAATATAAAAATCTCCAAAATCTTTCAACTCTAATGAACAGTTTTCAGGAATGAATTTTTCTAATTTGAAGTTTTCTCTGGTTTCTGTCTGTTGAACGCTGTTGTACCATTCTATTAGCGGCAAGTCGTTTTTATATTGGTTACTAAATTTATCCAATAGTTGCAGATTTGGTAATCTGTCCCTGTTTTTATGCCATTCTCTCCAATTTTCCAAAGATACTCCTATAGGGGGCGTTTTGTCAAAGGCTGACCTTGGGTGCAGATGGTCTTGATCATACTTGCCACCGGGAAACTTTTTGTCAGCATAGAGGATATTCAACACAACGCCTGTAAGATTTCCTTTTTCGGCAATCAATATGTCTTCTATTTTTTGATTGTTAAGGCTTAACTCAGGAATCTGTTCAAGCAGTTCTTCTGTAATTGAAAAATTATATTCGTTAATAGCATTTCGCAATTTAGATAATTTCCCCGTGGTTCCGTTTTGGAAGTACGTAAAAAACATAGCTCTGTAAAGATAGCAACGTATTCCATTTAGGTTTTCTTTATAGTCAGGATTCCTGCTTATCAGGTAAATTATAGGTAGCAAAACGTTCCATTTCTTTGAAAAATCGGACAAGTCCAAATTAAACATAGATAAAAGGTTTTTTAGCTCGGATAAGTGGTTTTTGAATAAATTCCAATTGTCTCTTAAGGTAAAGGCCACAGTCTTGTCTATACACGATTTAACAACATCTCCGTATAGCATCAAAGCCGTT
>CAMKAB010000076.1 GCA_946410375.1 uncultured Spirochaetaceae bacterium | reverse complement strand
AAAAACGCCCCTTATTTAAAACTTACCAGAAGATCTCCGGCAGCTACAGACTCTCCTTTACATACCGCCACTTTTTCTATAACTCCGTCCCTCGGAGAAACGACTTCGTTTTCCATTTTCATCGCTTCAATGATAACGATAATTTCTCCTGTTTTAACGGTCTGGCCTTCCTTGACTTTTACGTCCGAGATAAGACCCTGGAGCGGAGCGGTTACGGAAGAATCTCCCGAAGACGCAATCGGGGATTTCTTCGGCGCCGGAGCAGGGGCGGCCGGTACGGGAGCCTCTTGCACGGAAGCCGCCTTAGCGGCTGTTTTGGGTATTGAACCTGTTGCAGATGAAATCTCTTCTACTTCTACTTCATGACGCACTCCGTCAACGGTGATATAAAATTTTTTAATCATGTTTTAACCTCTCATTTTTAAATGACTATTTGCTGATGTATTCCTGTCGAGCCATCTGACCCCATGCGGAATCTGAAGCGGGAAGCCGGGTGATCTTTTTGACTACCAGATTATTCGAGCTCACTCCCGTAAAAGCCACGGCTGCGGCAGTGATAATCGCTGCTAATCTCTGGTTGTCTTCCGTGTCTTGCGTGATAATCCCGTTTTTTGAGACGGGTTCCACGGCAGCGGATTTTCCCTTTCCGGTACCGCTCTCAGCCTTTTTGTCTTTTTTTAACAGGGCGGCAACGAAATCTATCAGGTAAGAAATGATGATCAGGACAAAGAATACAACTATTAAACTGAAAACACATACGATTCCCGCATTTCCGAATCCGATATTATCTCCAAACATGTTTACTCCTCTGAACAGATTTTAAAGAGGGATATTCCCGTGCTTTTTCTTAGGTTTGTCAATTTTCTTGCCTTCAAGCGCAAGCAAGGCGTTTATAACCATCTGTCTTGTTTCATGAGGCATAATAATATCATCCACGTATCCGCGGGAAGCGGCATAGTACGGATTCATCATCGTTTCGTTATACTCCGCAATCTTCTCAGCTCGTTTTTCTTCCGGGTTTGGGGAAGCTTTTATCTCTTTTGTAAAGATAATGTTCGCAGCTCCCGAAGCACCCATAACGGCTACTTCCGCATTCGGCCATGCATATACGGTATCCGCACCAAGGTGCTTTGAACACATGCCTATATACGCGCCGCCGTAGGCTTTACGGGTAATGACGGTGATTTTAGGAACGGTGGCTTCGCTATATGCGAAGAGCATTTTTGCTCCATGACGGATAATTCCGCCGTGTTCCTGTTGCCTGCCCGGTAAGAATCCAGGAACATCTTCCAGCGTCAGAAGCGGAATGTTAAATGCATCGCAGGTTCTGATGAATCGCGCCGCCTTGTCAGATGCGTTAATATCAAGACACCCCGCCATGAATTTAGGCTGGTTTGCGATTACTCCAACGCTCTTTCCCGCCAAACGGATAAAGCATGTGATGATATTCTTCGCATACTGCTGCATCACTTCCATAACGTCGCCGTTGTCTGCGACGGACGTTATGATGTCCAGCATATCGTACGCCTTATTCGGGTTTTCCGGAACAATGTCGTCCAGCGATTCGCACATTCTGTTTAAGTCGTCGTCCGAGTCCGCTTCCGGCGCGAGTTCCATATTGTTTTGAGGAAGGAAGGAGAGCAGGCGACGTACCTGCGCAATGCAATCGTCGTCATCCTCCGCTGCAAAGTGCGCACAACCGCTTATGCTGTTGTGAGTTGCGGCTCCTCCTAAGACTTCGGATGTTATCTCTTCTCCGGTAACGGATTTAATGACCTGCGGTCCGGTGATGAACATTTGGCTAGTGTTCTTAACCATGAAAATAAAGTCTGTGATAGCGGGGGAATATACCGCGCCTCCCGCACAAGGCCCCATGATAACGCTAATTTGAGGAATCAGTCCTGACGCCATTGTGTTATTGTAGAAAATTCTCCCGTAGCCGGAGAGCGCATCCACGCCTTCCTGTATTCTGGCTCCCCCCGAGTCGTTAATGCAAATAATCGGCGCACCCGCTTTCATCGCCGCTTCCTGAGTTAAAGCGATTTTTGCGGCGTGCATTTCTCCGAGAGAACCTCCCATAACGGTGAAGTCCTGGCTTGTAACGTACACAAGCCTGCCGTCTACTCTTCCGTAGCCGGTGATAACCCCTTCCGCCGCATTATCCTTTTCCTGCATTCCGAAATTTGTACAACGATGTTTTACAAAAAGGTTCGTTTCAACGAAGCTGTTTTCGTCAAACAGGCGTGAAACCCTTTCGCGCGCAGTGAGTTTGCCGAGGGAATGTTGTTTTTCAATCGCTTTTTCTCCGCCGCCCTGTCTGAGTTTTTCTTTCAGATCAAGCAACGCTTTCTGTTTGTCCGTCAATTACGTACCTCCTCATTATTTCTTGAACTTTTCCGGAATTACATAAAGTCCGCCGGAGAGTTCAACAAGCTCGTCAAGTGTTTTTGCCACAAGCAGTTGTCTGTTCGCTTTCTCTCTGTCTATTTCAAGGTCTTCAGGGTATGCCACAAAACCCTTTTTTCTGAGATCGATTATTTCGTCTTCCGTGATTTTTTCTCCGAGCGGAGTGCCTTGAGAGATTGCGGCAAGCATTTTCATTCTTTCCTGAGGCGTTTTAGCATTGTATAAGTATGCAATACCCTGCTCGGAAACGGTGTGGGTTACGTCTTCTCCGTAAATCATCACAGGAGGAGCGGCCATGCCGTGTTCTTTTCCGATTTTAACTGCGGATAATTCAGGGAGGAACGCCGGTCCGAACTTGCTTTTTGATTTCAACATCTGAACTACCAGCTTGCGTCCCGCAACGAGCGATTCTCCGCCCGGCGCCATATCCATCCACGCTTTAGTGAGGTGTCGTCTGCCTCCGGCGGCGTTTCCCATATTCGGCGCACCGCCGAAACCGTTAAGACGGGGACCGGTTACCGTGGACGAGTTTCCGTAGTAGTCCATTTCAAGCGTTGAGCCAATGAAAAGATCCATCGCATATAAGCCCGCATTTTGAGCCATCATTCTGTTTGAACGGAGAGATCCGTCTTTTCCCGTGAAGAAAATATCAGGTCGTGCGGCGGTGTATTTTTCCATTCCCGGTTCTCCGCCGAATGCCATGATCTGTTGCACCCAGCCGTCTTCAATGGCGGGAATAAGAGTAGGGTGAGGGTTCAACACCCAGTGGGTGCAGATTTTCCCTTTTAAGCCCAGCTCGTTCCCATATGTCGGCAGTAGAAGTTCAACGGCGGCGGTATTGTATCCCAAGCCGTGGTTGAGGCTTTTTACTTCATGCTTTGCGTATATTCCCTTTATTACCATCATTCCCATGAGGACGTTTTCGTCTTTTATCTTCGCAGGGTCTCTGGTGAAGAGCGGATCAAGGTTGTACGGTTTATCCGCTTCCACAATGAAATCAACCCAGTCGCCCGGAATATCAATTCTCGGTAAATCTTTTGTGTCATCAACAAGTTCGTTCACTTGAACAATAACAATTCCGTCTTTGAATGAAGCAGCTTCAATTATTGTCGGTGTTTCCTCGGTGTTGAACCCTGTGTAAAGGTTTCCCGATCTGTCCGCTTTGTCCGCTGCCACAAGACACACGTGAGGGGTTAAATCCAGGAATAATCTCGCATAGAGCTCCATGTATGTGTGGATTGAACCGAGTTTCATTTTCCCGCTTTTGAACGTGTTCGCAAGGCTTTCCGCAAGTCCTCCGCAGTATGCGAAGTCAAGGGTATGCGCCACTCCTTTTTCAAATAAGGCAAGATGCTGAGGAAGCGCAATAGCAGGCATAATCATGTGAAGATTGTTTATCTTCTGCGTATCTACGGCATTCAGAGCGTCTGTGAGAAAAGGAGCCTGCTTTTGGTTGCATCCTTCAAGCACGACTTTATCCCCGGGATGAATTATTCTTTCAAGAAACGAAACAATGTTTTCTTTGCTTATTACCTTTCCTGAGACAAGGTCTTTAACGCATTCCGTTCTTTCCTGTTTTGATAATTTAGCTTTATTCCAAATCATTCAAAAATTCCTCCTGTTTGTTTGTAACGGCGGTGCGGGATATTTTAACCCGCAACTGTGATAATCGCAAAGTTGCAGAGCAGTACGGTTACGGAGCAAAAACGCTCCTGATCCATATCCGCAGTTGATATAAGTCGTATGTTTCATAAGCAAAATGCTATGAAAAACTGTTTATTCGAGCTGTCTCATTCTTATGACAGAGTATAATTTTTGAAAAAATTTCAAAAATTACAGCCTGCTATAAGCGGAATTCTCCGCCAAGGGTATTTTTTCAAAGGCGAATTTCGGGATGAGTCTTTGAAATAACGCTTTGTAAAGTATTATTTCATAACCTGAAATATCCGATATGAGCGGTTGTGAGTATAATAACCGCACACGTCTTTGAGAACGCTTTCGTTTTGACTTAGCCTTTGATAGGAATGAATTTTAGGAAAGAGGTCCGTTTAATTATCCTTTTGAAAAACGTCTTTATTTTGATTTCAAGCGGAAATAATGTCTGATGTTGCGATAACAACATCAGACATCGTGTAATTGCTTTATCTGAAATTAAGTTATTTCTTCTTTTTCAGAACGGCGTTTGCTATAATACCGAGAATCAAAGCGCAGGCGATAGACGTGATTGTCACTTTACCGAATGAAAGCACAAGTCCGCCGATACCCGTGATTAAGATTACCGATACAGTGAAGAGGTTGCAGTTTTCTTCAAGATCAACCTTCTGTATCATTTTAAGTCCGGATACGGAAATGAATCCGTAGAGAGATACGCACACTCCGCCCATTACGCAGTTCGGAATGGTTCTCAGCAGCGTTACAAACGGTGCGAAGAAAGAAGCGAGCATTGCGATAATTGCGGTAAGCGTGATTGTGGGAACGGACGCGCAACCTGAAATAGCCACGCAACCTACGGATTCGCCATACGTTGTATTAGGACAACCGCCGAAGAAAGCGCCGACCATCGATCCGATGCCGTCTCCAATGAGCGTTCTGTGAAGACCCGGTTCGGTTAAAAGATCCCGTTCAATAACGGAAGAAAGGTTCTTATGGTCTGCAATATGTTCCGCAAATACAACGAGAGCAACCGGTACGTATGCGACAAACACCGTCCCTATATAAGCGCCGTCTACATCCTTAACACCTTTTAATGCGGTTAAAAAGGTGAATTCAGGCATCCAGGTCATGTTCTTGAAAAGACTGAAGTTGATGATCTGGAGAGCTTCGTTGCCGGTTGATTTACCGATGAGGGTGAAACATGCCGCAACCGCATAACCTGCGGCGATACCGATAATGAACGGAATCATCTTTGCCATTTTCTTACCGAAAACAGAGCAGAACATAACGACAAAGAGCGTTACGAGACCGCAAAGGATACATACGTACGGATTCAGCGCCGG
>CAMKAB010000075.1 GCA_946410375.1 uncultured Spirochaetaceae bacterium | reverse complement strand
AAAAAACAAGAATACTATAAAAAGGAACATCAAAATCCCTTATCTTGTTTCTTATCGCTCTGATATGTCCGCCATTCTGCTTAATTGGATTATAAAAAGAATATTTTTTCGTATTTCCACGTTCCGATTTAAACACTTCCGTCCAGTGCGCATCAATATCTCTTCCGAAAATCCATCCCCTGTAATCCTTGCACTCAATAACAAAAACGCCCTTTTTATGAATTAAAATATTATCTATTTCAGATGTATATCCATCCTTCCATATCAAATAACAATTCCTTATTGTTTTTCCACCCTGTTTTTCAAAGCCTCTGAGAATGCCATACACTCTTTTCTCGAGTCCCTGACCCGTCATATGATTATAACGAGCTTTAACACTTAGAATAACTATAAAAATAGGTATTATTATCATTAAAACAGATACGACAATCTCAAAATCGACCAATTTAAATTTTCCCCCGAAAAACATTTGTTGATAATCCTACTGAAAACAAAGAAAAATAACAATTAAATGATACTTTCATAGCTTTCATCACTCAGGATATTTCTCAAATCGATTTCCCGAAAAAAAGCAAATCCCTCCTCCTCACAGCAAGCCGATGATATCCGTTTCCATTCTGCTTTCGTATTCATTCCGTGCGATTAAAAGACGAGTTATAACTTTTTCGACCTTTTCGTTTACAATGCGTTTTATCTCTTCAATTTGCTCGTCTTGCTCATTTTCAAAGTTTACACCAAGTTTTTTAAGCAAGTCCGCACGCTTATCCTCTGTCTGAGAGATAAGCGAATCTACTCTATCAATTCTTTTTTGAATCAGATTCAGATACTGCGATTCCACATCGGAAGCCTTTATTGAAACCAAAACATAGGTATTTCCGTTTTCATCTCTATATACTTGTTCCGTATTCACTTTTGATATGATCATCTGCAAGAACAGAAAAGAAAAGGCATCCTCATGTTCCTCATAATAGGCGAAGTCCTCATCCTGTACGGGAGCAAGATACGGTTCTATGGCTTTTGCGATTTTTCCGCATAATAAAGAACGCCCCTGAGCCGTTGCTTCTTTTTTCGCAACCGAAATATTTCGGACACCGGAAAATCCGATATTAAAAATTTTGCCCTCTTCCTGCGGAGGAACAGACACCCAAAGAGGGACCTCGCCTGCACCGTATGCGCAAAAAAGAGAGCAGCAAAACAAAACGAACAATATCGTAATAATTTTTGTTAAATGCACATTGAATAATGGAACATCCCCTCTGCGAAAACCGGACTTACAGCTCATTTTCATCCTTTTCGTTATTCAATGCGAAATATTTGTCTATTGCGGCATTGAGCATTTCATTGGCTTCTTTAGCTGAACCGCTCTTTTTAAAAGATTTTTGAACATTCGAATCTTTCGCAATTCCCGAAAGTTCGCTTTTTATATTCGCGACAGGAATCCTCATAAGGATATACACCGTTCCGGGTTTATCGAAATCCCCGTTTTTATCAAAGTACATTTCCACCTGTTCAGTTCCGGTTAAAATCGCATTCGCATGCTGAATGCTGAGATTTTCAAAAACATCCATAGCCTGTTTCGCATAGTCCGCCTCTCCGGCTTCGTTATAGTAAGACAGAACAATCTCATGCACACAGGTTTTCACCCATTCGGCGATATTATCCCTTGCCGCCGCTTTTGCGCGTTTTATGGACTGTTGCATATTGCCCTGTTTCGCGCTTCCCCACTCGTAATGATATTCTCCATCCGACAACGAGTCTTCATAAATCCACTGCGGTATGTCTTTCGCTGCTAACAACGCAGTCGACAACACTGCAAACAACAAAACACAAACGATAATTCTTCTCATTTATCCTCCTCGGAATTTTCAATTAAACAGATTCTTTCTGAAATCCCTTGCGAAATCTTCTTTTACAATCTTCACGATATCATAAATCGTTTTTGAACGAGCGACGTTCATAGTACGCTGGCCTTCCCTGCCGCCCTTATTAAACGAATAATACGTTCTGCCTGTTCCCCTGTCCGAAAGAGCGATGGAAATGCCGTAATTTACAAATTTATTGGGATTGGAACCCAAAACGACCTCTTCCATACGGACAATCGCATTCAGAGCGTATCGCGAGGAGCTCCGAGTCACTGCAAATCCCATGTCGGTTAGAACCGTTTTTATCGCAGCCTCTATCTCTCCGTTCGCATCCCCGCTTACCGAAACTGAAAAAGCCATATTATCAAACACATCTCTTTCCAGGATCATCGGATCTGCGATGCCCGGATTTAAATATACGGGAACAGACTGCATTAGCGCAGTTACAATTTTGATATACTTGCTATACAGTTCGTATTTATCACGATAAGCCGCGTAATCATACATTTTCGCAAGATCGCTTCCTCTGCTTAAGATACTGTTTTTCAGGCTGACGAGCTCGGACTGCAACGCCAAAATTTTAGCCTCGTAATACAAAGATGAATTCCGTTTATTTAACACCGCTAAAGCATAAAATCCATTGCTATCGGAGTATCTGGCTGCTATTTCCATGCCGGCAATTTCGTTTTCCGAAATTCTTTGAATCGATTTCGTTTCCATACTGTCCGCATAATAAACGCTACCCTGACTTTCCGCAGAATAAGAATACACCTCGCTTTCGGAATCTATAGCGGTGCCGAAGAACCCCGCTATCTCCGTTTTCGCAGCAATATCCGCATCCGATTGGTTTACACCGAACCCCACACCGCAAAGATATGCATCTCTTGGGTGCTCGGAGTAGGGATTTTTTATCCAGGCAGGCTCCGCAAAGAGCCCCGCCTGAACAAAAAACAAAACAAATAAGATAATACAAAATATTTTTCGCATATAATATAATTACTTTGTACAATTGGAAATAATCAAATTAAGTTCATCCGCTTTAACATTCACTTTGTTAAACTCGCGAGTAACTTTTTTCCCGCTAGTCAACGTGTATTCAACGGTGAAATCGTACACTCCCGGCTCCAACGTCAATCCGGCTGCGGATATTTTAGCCGGCATAAACGAAACCATGCGCAAGTCCGCCGCTTCCGTGTTCTGAAGCTTGCTTAAAGCGGCTTGGAAAGCCACACCTGCACTTGCAAGCGCCGCTTTTTTCGCAAAACTATTGGAAATTTTATCCGCCGCAACATACGCTCCGTACTCAGCAGCCACAGCCGCTGCAATTCCGGCTACGTTTTTCATATAACCTCTGTAATAACTTCGCAAATAGTTGCTCGGAGCCTTAAACACCAATGCGGAAGAAGCCGTATCATTCATATTCTCTATGATTTCCGCTTTTGCGCTCTGTCCGTTGGAACAGATGATTCTGGTTGAAACAACCGAAGAATCCATCCCGTTGTTCAAAACAGGCCATGCCACCTTGTGCCCGAAAGGTCCTCCGGTAAAACCGACCTTGCTTGCAATAGCTTCCGGAGATACTCCGGCTATGTTCAATAATTTTTCAATATTGGCTAACACGATGGATGTAGATGCCACGGTTGATTTCTCTTCCTTATTAGCTATCAACCCCTCCAAAGAGACAAGATTCACACGAGCTTTGTTTTTCGGCGTTTCAATATCGTCTTCTTCCGCCTGTATTCCGAAATTATCATAAAGATTCTTCGCATCGGTATAACCGGCAGTGTCAGAGTCTCCGCTTGCGCTGTTAAATCTCATGCTCAAAAAACTTGCTAATGAAGAAGCGGTGTATTCTCTCTCCTTACCCTGTTTTATTTCTTCATAGGCTCCCATAGCATCAGGAGAAATGGCAAATACCGTTTTTTTGAATTTGGAAAGCTGTTCTTTTTCATTCAAAGTCATATTATCAAGCTTCGTATTAACTTTTCTGATTTCCACAAAGGCTTCATCTTTTTCCCCGATCTCATAGTAGCAAAGAGCCAGACAGAGATTGATATACACATCTTCATAGTTCTCCAGCACATAATCCGCCGCGCTATCGCTCGCCACAGCCTTCTCCAGCCCGTCCGAAAAGGATTTAACCCTTTTCTCTTCCGCTAATTTTTCCGCCTGCAAAAGGTTTTTAATCGCTTCTTTGTAATCTCCGTTATAATAACAGAGCCACCCCATATCTGCGAGATACACCAGTTCATCCTTATATGCTTCCTTAGAAGCCGCAATCTCCTGTTTCGCTTTTCCGATGTCACCGGCGATAAGCATCGCTTTCGCTTCATTCTGTTTATCAACATTCTTCTTCATTTTAGCAGTTGCGCAAGAGCAAAGAAGCAACGCCGCAACAACAAGAACCAACAGTAAAGCTGAAACTTTTTTAAAAAAAAATTTCTCCATACTTACTCCTTTTTCAACATAAAATTATTTTTTCAGGACTTTTTTTTGAAATCCTGTAGTGTTTTTCAAAATAAAGCGGAATATTCCGCACTTGCCTTATCTTCGCGCTTCATCGGAGCGCAGCACCGGGCAAGACGTCTTTTCAGACTTTCCTTTATCTGTGCGATTTTGAAATACCCCTTTTCCCGGTTTAATGTCCGCTACGCTTGTTACCACCTGTAATTGGGCTTTTTTATAATCTTGCTTATTCTGTCATTTTCCACTGTCCAGACAATTCTTCCCGATTCAATATCCACGATTTCCGCATTCACATAATAAGTGCGAACGGTAAGATTTCCGTTCTTTTGAACCAAAGACTTAATAGAGCCCTGTATCATGAAATCCGCCGCTTCCTCGTTTGCAATATTTTTCGCCGTTTCCCAACCTGCCCATTCGCTTTGCATCAAGCGTTCATCCCTCAGTTCTTCTACAGATACGTTATCTGCTACAAAATCCGCTTTTCCACTGTCTAAAATCGCATTTCTGAGTTTGTTTGTTATAATGGAAGCGTCTATATGTTCCGAACTTTGATTTCTGAATCTTCCGATTTTAATTATCGGGTTTCTCCGTTTTGTATTTTTGTAGGAGGTAAAGAAAGCCGCATTAGTGCAGGAAGATATAATATCATTACATACCATCTCGACATCCGTTGCGCTCCACTCTCCCGTAATGTCCAATTCCGCGCTCTTATCCACTCTTTGCACGGAATATGTCGTTTGACAGGAAGACAATCCGATAACAGCAATCAAAATCATTAAAATGCACCATTTAATCTTCATGAACACTCCTTTTATTCCTCTCCCGGAATTCTCATTCATCAACGAGACAATTCTTCAAAACCGATTTCTATGCTCATTATTTACTTAAGCTTTAGGAAGTCTCATTTTGGTTGTGTTCTGTCAAGAACACAACTAAGGGTACACCCTTAGCGGATTCTGCTTATTGCATATTATGTATGAGCTGCGATTTCAAACACGAAACGTTTTATTCCGCTTTTACAAACCTGATTGACAAACCTGATTGATTCGCAAGCACAGCCCGTACGCATCATCAGTGAA
>CAMKAB010000074.1 GCA_946410375.1 uncultured Spirochaetaceae bacterium | reverse complement strand
AAAATAATACCGTCAGGATTTATATAGTTCACATCAAAATCGGAAAGTTCTTTTACGTATTTAACAATTTCTCCGGCAATATTTTTCGTAACAAGTCTTATCATTAAACAATCCTCCCGAAAAAACGAAGAATCATTCATGCCTTTTTGCAATGAATATCAAAAAACAACTAACAAATGTTACAACATTTTGTTAATGGTAACAAAGAATATTCTGAAAATCAAAATTTTTTTATTACTAATACCATTTACAGCTGGAATTATCTGAAAAGATAATAGTATATGGAGAGATTGGAAAATCTTTAAGAAGTATAAGAAATATTTCGGTTGAAATGTAAAAAAAGCGAACAGCCGGAGTGCAACCGATTTTTCAACGAATGAGGAAAAGCAAAATTACTTTCATGAATCCTGTTTAATTCTTAAATGCGAGTTTTGAAAGTTTCTTTCTAACCGGACGTTTTTCGGAGGGTGATATGGCATTTGATTTTTTTGAAACCACGATAAACTCTTTTCATAATGCGTTACGGTCTGGAGAAACAACGTGCGAAGCTCTAACCTCCTATTACCTTAACAGAATTAACAAGTACGACAAAGAAAACGCTAACCTCAACGCCGTTATTCTCGTAAACCCGAAAGCCCTGCAGGAAGCAAGAAAAAAAGACGAGGAATTCAGGACAAACGGAATCACGGGAAAGCTGTTCGGTGTTCCGATACTCCTGAAGGATAATGTTGAAACATCGGATATGCCCACCACGGCAGGCTCTAAAAGCCTGGAAAATTGGGAAACTTTCCGCGATGCGTTCATTGTGAAGAGACTTCGCGAAGCAGGCGCGATTATCATTGCAAAAACCAATTTACATGAATTTGCAGTATGGGGAGAAACGGTGAGTTCCGTTTTAGGACAGACCTATAATCCGTACGATCATACGAGGACTCCCGGAGGTTCTTCCGGCGGAACCGGTGCGGGTCTTGCGGCGAACTTCGGACTTGCCGGAATCGGAACTGACACGATAAATTCTATCCGCTCCCCCTCTTCTGCAAACAGTCTTTGCGGGATACGCCCGACCATGGGTCTAGTGAGCAGAACAGGGATCGTGCCCTACTCTCTCACTCAGGACACCGCAGGGCCTCTTGCCCGAACTCTTACCGATGCTGTTAAGGTGTTGGATGTTATTGCGGGCTACGACAAGGAAGACGCTCTCACGGAAGCTTCAAACGGAAAAATTCCCGACACGTATGAAAAGTATCTCAATAAAGACGGTTTAAAAGGACGCAGAATCGGTGTTTTAAGAAGCTTCATGGGTAACGGCCTTGAACATAAGAGCGTTAATGCGTGTATGGAAAACTGCTTTAGAATTTTTAGGGAAAACGGAGCCGAGCTTATTGAAATTGAGGAGACAATCGATTCAACCCATCTGGTAAAAGACATAAGCGTCCATATACATGATCTTAAAGCGCATCTCGGGAAATATCTCTCTTCTTTCGGAGATAAAGCCCCGGTTCATTCCATAGATGAGATTTTGGCCGGCGGAAAGTACAGTCCCGACATAGAAGAAAATTTAAAACAGGCGAATTTACTCGATATAAATGCGCCGTATTACAAAGAGCGTTTAGAACTCAGGAAGGATCTTCAGAAACAGGTTCTTGAACTGATGGATAAATATGATGTAAGCGCATTTATTTACCCTCATCAGCAGAGGCTTGTATGCAAGACGGGAGCATCCCAGAGGCAGAGAAACGGTGCTCTCGGTTCGGTTACCGGATATCCATCCGTTGTCGTGCCGGGAGGTTTTTCCGAAAAAACGGCGGAGGCGCCGATCGGCGTCCCCGTGGGGCTTGAAATCCTCGGACGTCCTTTCGACGAGGGAACGTTGATTGAAATAGGGTTCGGTTTTGAGTGCGCTTCATCTTTGAGACGACCTCCGGTATTGGAATAGATTTCAACTGCCGGTTAAAACGCACCGAAGCTGATTATTAAGGAAGAAAAAGCGGAACGACGATGAACGAGGCAATTTGCCGGCTTTTCTTAAAGCTTCGGGTTTTAATGGCTCAGGTGCTCTGATTAGCGGCAAACCGTCGGAATCCGACTTCTGAATAAACGGATAGTTTCCCGCTTAAAGTCGCGTATACGCCGTATACGTATAATCGTTGAAAAAATAACATGTGCGAAAAAAGGATGATCAAATGTTCGGACATCTCCGCCGAGGCTCTTTCCTTCCTCGGAGCCATGGAAAAAAGAGATTTTTCCGTTCATTCCGTTTTTGCTCACGCTTTAAACATACAGTGCGGCGATGATTTAATCACTATTTTATCAAAAGGAAGGGATGTTTTCCCTTTAAGCATTGTTTCCGCAGAGGAAACTGATTTTGAAGAACTCGGCATACGTCAGGGAGGACTATGCGAGGTCTCTTTTTCGGAAAAAAGAATAACGGCTTCGGATGTTTCTTTTGATTTTTCAGATGCGGGTATTACGGATTGCGATATTTTAATTGTCGGAAGCAAAAAAATCTCTTCCGAAAAAGCAAAACCGGAGGATGTTTTTTCGCGGATTTCGGTAATCGAAAAATTTGTTTTACAGAACGGAAATCCGGGCGGAGTTTTACCTCTGCTATGCACGGACGGAAGCGTGCAACAAAATATCTGGTCCGCTTTTCTTAAAGGAAGAACGGAAGATCTGGAGAAAGATATCATCCGCGTTTTCCGTTGCGATAACAAACTGATAACGCCGTATACGGAAGAGATATTCCGCGCATCACCGGAAGACTGCAGCGTATGCGACAGATTTGTCCTAATGGAAAATCACTTCGGAAAGATAACAGGAGCGGGTCCCGGGCTTACCCCGTCCGGAGATGATTTCATAACAGGTGTTTTAGCCGCTGTTTTCACCCTTGCATCGGAAGGGCTCATAACAAGAGAAACAGCGGGAAGAATCGGTGAATGCGCCGCATTGAACGTAAAAAAAACAAACACGATTAGCGGATCTTTCATCAAGCAGGCAAGTCGCGGATGCTTATCACGCTCGATTATTGAATTGTCGCTCAGCCTTTTTAAAGCTGACTGCTCAGAGAACGAATTATTAAGCAAAGCGACAAGGGTTTTGGACTTCGGTTCTTCTTCGGGAACCGATATTTTAACCGGTTTTTTATTTGCTTCATATGCATTTTACAAGGCATATTCTGTTAGTAAGCGATAAAAAATCATGTGAAAAGAACAAGAATACATTTTATCATATATAATATAAAGAGGATTCTAAAAGCGTGTGAATACGGCTTTTGATTTTCCGACAATGAAGGAGGAAATGCAAGTGGTCAAGTTAGAAATTAGAAAGAATGCTTATTATGATTCGGTTACGCTTATGATTATCTCTAAAGACCTGAAAAAGCTTCCGGGAGTAAAGGAAGCGCTGGTCGGAATGGGAACGGATCTCAACAAGGAAATAAGCCATAACATCAAGCTGAACTCTCCCGAACTGGATGCTATCACCGGTAATGATTTCTTTGTGGCTGTGGAATGCGAAACAGAAGATGTAATGAAGACCGCCATAGCAAAAGTTGATGAACTGCTTAACAAAAAGAAGGAAATCAGTATTGCGAATTATTACCCGCCGACTCTGGAATCGGCTTTGAAAATTGATCCGGATCTTAATCTCGCACTCATTTCCGTACCGGGGAAATATGCAGCAGGAGTGGCTCACGAGTGTCTTGATAAAGATATCAACGTAATGCTTTTCTCCGACAATGTTTCTCTTGAAGATGAAAAAAAGCTGAAAGAAAAAGCGGTGGCTAAGGGACTCCTCATGATGGGACCTGATTGCGGAACCGCTATCGTGAACCACGTTCCTCTCGCATTTGCCAATGTTGTAAGCAAAGGTGATATCGGAATTGTTGCAGCCTCCGGAACCGGGCTTCAGGAAGTCACATGCATTATAGACCAAATGGGTGCGGGTATCACCCAGGCTCTCGGTACGGGCGGGCGTGATCTCAAAGATGAAATCGGCGGTTTGATGTATAATATGGAACTTGACGCGCTTATCAACGATCCTTCCACAAAAGTTATCCTCTGCATAGCGAAACCGCCGGGAAAGGACACTCAGACGAAAATGCTCAAAAAAATCAAGGACGGAGGAAAACCGGCGGTTGTGTTCTTTATCGGAGGAAATCCTCAGGAAGTTGAGGACATGGGACTTGTCGGAGCGGTTTCCCTGGAAGACTCCGCACGAAAAATCGTGGCTCTATCGCGCGGAGAGACTCCCGTTACCTTTGAAGGATTTGATATCGGCGAGGAAGCTGCTGAAAAATTTGTAAAAGACGAAATTGCGAAGTATGCGCCGACTCAAAAGTATTTCAGAGGTTTCTACTCCGGCGGAACGCTTTGCGATGAAGCTATAAAAATCATGATTCACCAGCTCGGCGATATTTATTCAAATATTCCCCTGAAACCGGAAAACCAAATCGAAAACAAAGATATCAGCCGGGAGCACACCTGTCTGGATTTCGGAGACGATGAATTCACCAGAGGCAGACCTCATCCGATGATAGATACTTCTATCAGAGTTGAAAGAATTATCAGGGAAGGAAACGATCCGGAAGTGGCGATTGTTGTATTGGACTGCGTCATCGGCTACGGTTCCTGCGACGATCCTGCCACAGACCTTGCCGAAGCGATGGTAAAAGCGCAGAAAATCGCCGAATCTCAAGGCAGACATATAACTTATATCGCTTCCGTCTGCGGTACGGAAAAGGACTTCCAAGGTCTTACAAAGTCAAGAGATACGTTGAGAAATTCAGGTGCGATGGTTATGCCGAATAACGCACAGGCCATTCACCTCGCAATGAAAATACTGAAAGAGCTTGAAAACAGATAGGAGGTACGGAACATGGCGAAATCAAGATTGAACGAATTGTTTGAAAAAGAACTGATAATTGTAAGTTTGGGAGTTGACACCTTCTATCAGGACATGAAGAAGCAGGGTTTCAGCACAATACACGTAGACTGGAAACCGGTGGCGGGAGGAAACGAAAAACTTGCGAATATGCTCAGTCTGCTCGAGTAATCGGGAAAAAAGCGGCTGAATAAATTTTTAAACTAATTCATCCGTTATGCGGGTGAAAATAAATAAAGGAGTCTAGTTATGTCATTGGGCGAAAAAATTGCTGCTGCTAACAAAGAAGTGCTTCATCGCATTCTTAAAGCACAGCCGACACTTGTTGGAATGTCCACAGCCGGTGAAATAATTCCGGGTATGGATAAGAAAACAATCCTCCATTCGGGACCTCCTGTAACCTGGGAGAAAATGTGCGGACCTCAAAAAGGCGCCGTGATTGGCGGACTTATTTACGAAGGGCTTGCCGATTCCGTGGAAGAAGCCGAAAAGCTTGCCGCCAGCGGGGAAATCAAGTTCGATTCATGCCACCATCACAAGAC
>CAMKAB010000073.1 GCA_946410375.1 uncultured Spirochaetaceae bacterium | reverse complement strand
TCTGCACTGATTAAACATTCGGGATTGATTCTAAAGCCTTCTTAACAGCTTTATTCAAATCATCTTGTAGGCCCCATCCTAGTCCGTATTTTCCCTCGCAAACATAAAGAAGCTGATTTGTTTGTTTTTCGTAGAAACCTAAAGTAATCACTGTGTAGTCTTCATTGGTCGAATTTTCTCCTATCATCACTATATCGGCATCATCAATGGAATTTACAACTTCAAAGCCCTTTGAAATCAAGGCGTTTTTTATTATTTCTCTGTTTTTTATAGTTCCGAGTTTTACAGTTTCAGTACTCGAACCCATAAAAGTCCAGCCATAATTTGTCATATATCCAACGCCGCCGGTACTTACAGTATTGCTGCTTTGGTCTAACTGCATGTAGACTTTATTTGAATTTGTCTTAGGTGTTGCATAATATTCAATACTTGTTGATACGCAAGACACCAAAAGAACAAGACAAAAAAGTGTTAATAAAAGTTTTTTCATTGTTTTCCTCCTTAGTTGCATAGTAGTGTAAAAACTCGTCTTAGCTCTATGCGGATTCATTTATTCGGATACTAATGCTTTAGCCATGCTTTGCGCGCTAGGTTTGCAGCTTGCAATATGACAATTAATCTTTTTTCATTAGTTTACACCTCATATCTTTTTAAATGTTACGTACTGATCAATTAAGCTCTTTGAGATTCCGACAGTTTTGTATCCGGCATTCAGCCAAGACAAACAATGATGGTGTTGTCCGTTTTCATTATTTGCCCAGAATGATGAATATTTATAGGCGCTTTTGGGGAGTTCAAAACCCAAACATTGTTCAATCTCAAAGAAAGTAAGCGTTATTTCATCATCTTTTCTTCCGTTTAATCTATCAAACAATGGTTTGTATTTTTTCTGTTCCAGCGCTTCATCAAAGACATTGCCGTTTTCTGCCATAAAACATCTGATTGCGCTGTCTGCCGATTCATCTATGAAGACACTATCAGCATGCGCGCCGGCAGAATCAAAGATTTCTCTAAGAATTTCATACAATGGAGGACCATAAGTAGTTACCGTTGCAACATTTGTTTTTTTATCGCGGTTGCTTACCCATAAAGAAAAACCCGGATAGTCATCATTGACAGTTTCAAGAGCAAAGATATAAAAGGAAATATTTTTATTGTATTGAACTGCATAACTACCAATCGCCCCGTCAATTTTTATATCTTTATCATTATTAATCTGCCACTTCATTCTTCCGTTGTCTGTAAGATAAAGCAATGTCTCAACAAATAAATACAGTCGTTTACTGTCCTCTGTAATAAACTTTGAGTAATCAATATAGATTAAAGAATCAATTGATACTTTAAACTTATTAGAAGTTTCTACCAGAATATTCATTAATGGCATGGATGATGAAGACTCTTCCTTAGATGAAATTCGGGAAATATAACCTAATGATACTCCGGCATCTTTTTCAAGTTCTCCAATTTTATAGTCGTACCATTTTGTTAAAACTTTAATGTTGTTTGAGATTCGCTTCATGTATTTTTGAATGTTCATGGTTGCCTCGTATTTTGAAAATAAGCTATTTTGAAAAATTGTTCAATGTAATTATTAGTTAAAACATTAAATATTGAATTTTTTTAACAAAAAATGTCTGATAATTCAAATGCGATGTTTTAAATAAAAGGGCTTATGCACATTTTTGAATACTATTGAAACGATAGACTTTTAACTCTCTTCAGCTGAAAAGATAATCATCAGAATTGTTTAATCATTTACAGTCAATTTCTTGATTATTGTTAGATTTTGAGGTTTCGGGAGATTCTTTTTTTATCGGATAATTTATGTTTCTGCTAAAAACGGTGCAAAAATAAGGTTTATGGTTACGACGGATTTTTTATGTTAAAGTGTTGCTATGAAAAAAAGTTGTATAAGCGCATATATCGGCAAACCGAGATCCTGTTATGAAACATATGAACAGGCGCAGAATTCTGCTGATTACATGAAGACTGTAAAAAGGGTTGATTTTTATCCGTACAAGTGCAATCAGTGCGGTTATTATCATCTTGCGTTGAAAAAAGATAAGATTAATTTCAGAGAATCGGGCTGCTTTTGCACGGATTCAAACGGTAATAGAAAAAATTTGTATGCAACATATAAAGATGCGCTTAAAGCGAAATCTAAAGCGGAAGCGAAGCGTAATGTTGAGCTTGAGATCTACGAGTGTCCCGAAGGTGAGGGGTGGCATTTAACACACAGGAAGGAAATTCGTTCGCTTCCGACAAGCACAAAGGTTCCTACAAGCTCAAAGCGCGGATTCGGATACGCCGTATTTACGGGTATTGCCATTATGATTATCATGGCTCTTATGATAAGCCTGTACTGAAGGTTATTACTCTCGCTTTTTACTTTTTGTTTATGTTGAATCGACTTTTCTCGCTTTTCACTCTTTGTTTATGTTGAATCGACTTTTCTCGTTTTTCACCATTTCTCTATGTTGAACCGAAATCCGGGATGGCGCGTTTCAAATTCGGGATGGCCGGGACGATGTGTTTTGCGTTTGGGAAAAGCTATAATGGCACGCCCGGAGAGATTTCAATGGTGTGCTCGTGAAAGCCTCAATGACGCGTTTTTTCTAAGCAATTTACGCTTATTCGCGTATTTCCAGCGGTTGACCATCGGGATCGTGAAAGAAAGTCATTTTCCTTCCGGTGAAAGCGTCCCTGCGTATCGGTTCGCACCGTATCCCTTCGGCTTCAAGTTCAGAGACTGTTTTTTCAACATCTTCAACCTGAAACGCAAGGTGTCGTAAACCGTACGCTTCGGGAAAGAGGTGCTTAGGATGGTCTTTCATTATGAAAAGTTCAAGTTCGCAATCATGGAGTTTCAGATCGATTTTCCAGTCATCACGGTCTTTTCGGTAGTTTTCGCGCAAAATTTGAAAACCGAGTTTATTGTGATAAAAATCCAATGCGGCGGTTTTATCTGAGCAAATTAACGCTATATGATGAATGCGGGCTAAGTCCACGTTGTTTTTTCCTCCCTTGTGGAAAATGTAATGCCGGATATGATCTCGTTTCGCTTTGATTTGAGAGGACATCAAACCTGTAATGCTTTATGTTGTAATAAGTTAATTGAGGCTTTTTTTTGTGATTTTCAAATACCCGAATAAAATTCGGTTTGTGTTTTGTTCGCTTGAATCAGAACGGAACTCTGATTAAATGTTTTTATAAGTTCATCGCAAACTTCATGTATTTTTTGGAGCGTTGTGTCGCTTAAGTAGATTATAAGGGTGTATTCTCTGTAAATAACGCCTTCATCCTTCCAGCCGCCTTGCGCTTCCGATATTGTAAATCCGCCTAAAAACCGTACTAAAATCTCTTCCGCTTTCTTTCGGCTTTCCTCAGGGCTGAAAACGGGAATGTTCGTGTCTTTATCGTTTGTTCCGAGGTAGAGCACATACTGGATATCCTCCGTTTGCGTTGAATTTGCGAGGTTATCCGCATTATCGGAGTTCGCAGGATGTTCCGTTTTAGTCGCCATAGCGGCTTCCCATTGTGCGGATTGTTCCGATATGGCGGTTAGTATGTCTTTTTTTACTGTTTTTACGTGTAAAAATGTTACTGCGGAGAAGCAGAACGCGATAATTGCGATAATTAAAGTAATAGTATTGCTTTTTTTGTTCATATAAACCCTCTCTGTTTCAGTTGAATTTATTGCTTTAAAAAGTTTTAATTAGGTAAAAATGTAAACCTTTTTTTGAAAATAAACAATTCAGGTTGCTATGTGCGTCATACGCCGGAATGGTTTGAAAATCAGAGGTGATTTTAATTATTTCGCCCCATATCTCCCGAGTACGGGTAAAACCGCTTCCAGTCGTAGAGTTTCTCGTAAAGCGTTGCTGTCTGAAGAATTAGAACATCATTATGACGCGGGGCGATGAGTTGCAAGCCGACCGGGACTCCGTTTCCGGCAAAACCTGCGGGAATGCTTGCTGCGGGGTATCCTGCGAAGTTCGCAAGAAAAGTCTGTGTCCAGCCGATAAGCGGCTCTATCTCTTTCCCGTTGATTTCAGCAGGTCCTTTCGTATTTTTATCGTTTGCATTTAAAACACCTGTAACGCAGCTTGTCGGGGAAATAATTAAGTCGTAGTCTTTAAAGACGGTTTCAAAACAGTCTAAAACGTCCGTTCGGGCGAGGTTGAATGAATACATATCCTCAATTCCCATATTGTCCGTAATTTTTTTCCAGTAAATGAATTCTTCCGGAAAATCTTCGGTGTGGTTTTTGAGCAGGTCGTTGCCATGCGCCCTCAGGTGATTAAGTTCAAGCGCGCAGTCTATCGTTATGCCTTTGTACCATTCTTCAGAGAGCTCTTTTGCCGTGTGATTGAATTTAAACGGGTACTTTTCAACTTTGAAACCGAGTTCCGAAAACCTTTGAGCCGCGTTTCGGATAACGTCTTTCACTTCGCTTTCAAGTTCAAATATTCCGAAGTCCTCGGTATATGCTATTTTCAGCTGTCTCCCGGTGTTTTTGCAGGAGGTCGCGTCGCTATTGACGTTATAAGTTGCGCTATCGGCGTTTTGAACCGATATTTTATTGATTGCACCCGCGCTGTTTTGGTTTCCCGATGCATTAAAAACTATGCCGTTAATGCAAAAATCTTCGGTTTCCTTGATGAAATTATGAGTTTTAGGCAAGCTGTACGGATCTCTTCTGTCTTCGTAATTCATGTAATTTAAAAGAATTGCGGCGTCTTTTACTGATTTTGCGAGTCCGCCGTTGCAACAAAGCGGATGGGTTGCGCTCCATGCGTCCGGTCGACATACGGAGGGAATGACTCCGATTCCCGCTTTAAAGCCGAAGAGGTTGCAAAAAGCAGCCGGAATCCTGATTGACCCGCCGGCATCTCCTCCTTCCGCAATGGGTACAAGACCCGAAGCAACCGCTGCCGCACTTCCTCCGCTGGAGCCGCCCGCATTGTATTTCAGGTTAAAAGGAGTTGAAGTCGGTCCGTACATCAGGTTGTCCGTGGTGCCGCGAAAACCGTAAGCGGGGGCATTCGTTTTGCCGATTGCTATTCCTCCGGCGGCTTCCATTGCAGCGCAGAACACAGAATCATACTCGTCTTCGGAGACAAGGCATTTTACTCCGCCTCGGGAGCTTGTCCAGCCTTTTTTGTCAGGGAGAAAATCTTTTAGTCCGAAAGGCACCCCTGCAAATTCTCCAAGGTATTCGCCCTTATCTAAACGCTTTTCCAGTTCCTTTGCTTTGGATAACGCATATTCCGGTTTGACATAAACAAACGCATTCACGTGTTTGTTAAGTCTTTTAATTCTTTCCAGAAAGTAGGTTACAACCTCGGTGGGAGTAATTTCCCTATTGTTTACCAGTTCTCCGATTTCCCATGCGGAAAGAGTTTCAAGTTTATGTGTTGTTGTCATTTGTCGCTCCGGTCTTTTGACTGC
Source organism: uncultured Spirochaetaceae bacterium (assembly GCA_946410375.1). GTDB lineage: Bacteria > Spirochaetota > Spirochaetia > Sphaerochaetales > Sphaerochaetaceae > CAMKAB01. Next base: position 11 of record CAMKAB010000073.1, on the reverse strand, counting down.
AAAGATTTCCG
>CAMKAB010000072.1 GCA_946410375.1 uncultured Spirochaetaceae bacterium | reverse complement strand
AATAAGGCGATCTCCGACCTCAGAAAGGAGAATATCGTTGTAGAGGACGCGGGCGTATGATTTGGAATTTGGTTTTGGAAAGTACATTGCAAACGCTGGAAATGGTGTTGTTTTCAACTCTTTTCTCCCTCGTTTTGGGCTTGCCGATAGGGATTCTGCTGTGCATAACGGGAAAAGAGGAAGAGGGCGGAATAATTCCCCGACCTGTTTTGAACATGGTTTTGAGCAAGATAGTGAACATTTTGCGGTCTTTTCCGTTTATTATTCTTATGATTTTGCTGTTTCCGCTCTCAAGACTGATTTTGGGAACGTCCATCGGTACGAAAGCCACTATCGTTCCTCTTTCAATTGCGGCGGCGCCTTTTGTGGCGAGAGTGATAGAAACGGCGCTTAAAGAGGTTGATTCGGGAGTGATTCTCGCAGCACGGGCAATGGGCTCTACGAATTCTCAGATTGTGTTCAAGGTGCTTTTACCCGAGGCGATGCCCTCTCTTGTGTCAGGAATCACCCTTACGATTATCAATCTTATCGGGTATTCCGCTATGGCCGGCGCTATCGGAGGCGGAGGACTCGGAGACTTGGCGATACGATACGGATATCAGCGCTTTAGAAGCGATGTGATGTTCGTGTCTGTGATTATAATTATATTACTGGTGGAACTCATCCAGCTTGCAGGAGGCAGGATAAGTTCTAAAATGATAAAAAGGAGGTAAAGGGAACCGTATGTTTTTACGGAACCCGAAAAGTATTATGAGAAAATTTTTGATTGTAATGCTCGTTTTACTTTGTGCTTTTTCTGTTTTCGCAAAGGGCGGAAAAGAGAAAAATGCTAACAAAATTGTTGTAGGTGCTACTCCGGAGCCCCATGCTGAAATGCTTCGTTTGATTGTTGATGATATGGCAAAGCAGGGCTACGTTTTGGAAGTTAAAGAATTTACGGACTACGTAACACCGAATGATGCAGTTGAAAGCTCAGAGATTGATGCGAACTTCTTTCAGCATATTCCATATATGAATTCATTTAACACGGAACATGGATATCATTTGGTGAATGCGGGAGGTATTCATATCGAGCCGCTTGCATTGTATTCGTCCAAGTACAAGAGCATTAACGATATTCCGAAGGGTGCGACAATCGCAATCCCTAACGACCCTACGAATGAGGGCAGAGCGTTGTTGTTGCTCGCAAATGCGGGTATTATCGCATTAAAGGATATGAGCAACCTTGAAAGCGTTCCGATGGACATCTCATCCAATCCCCTGAATCTTAAGTTCAGAGAGATTGAGGCGGCGTCTCTTCCGAGAGTTCTTTCAGATGTGGATGCGGCGATTATTAACGGTAATTACGCAATTCCTGCCGGTCTTAATTCTTCAAAGGACGGACTTATCGTTGAGAATGCGGCGTCTCCGTACGTGAATATTATTTGCGTAAAGAGCGGAAACGAGAATAAGCCGGCTGTGAAGGCTCTTGTAAATGCTCTTCAGTCCGAAAAGGTTAAGAGCTGGGTTTCCGATCGCTATAAGAACGGCGAAGTCGTGCTTGTGTTCTGATTTAATTCATTTATGATTGAATCGCCCGTTCGGGATTGTCTCCCGGGCGGGTTTTTTTACGGATCTTCCCGAAAATTCGCGGAATAAGCGGGACCTGCAAGAACACGGGACGTCTTGAAGAAGGCAGCAGCAAGATTAAAACCTTCGGAAGGCGCTTTGGCTATGGCTGCCCTGATGAATAATGTTTCTCCGCCTGGCGGATCGTTATGGCTGCCCTGATGAATTATGTTTCTCCGCCTGGCGGATCGCTATGGCTGCCCTGATGAATTCTCTTTCTCCGCTTTAAGATTCTCTTTCTTCATCTGAAAATTCTGTTTCTTCACCTTGATTCGTTACATGGCTAATACTGTATCCGGAGGTTCTCTCCTCAGGCTCACTTTTCAAAAATTTACGGAGGCTGAATTTTTTTTAATAATTTTATTTCTTCTATTGCAAAAGGTTAAAAAAAAGTTTATGTTATAAAAAACAAAAAGTTGCTAACTTTGTGTTTTAAATGGCGTTGTTCAAATGTTACCCCTATTACCTTAGAATAACGCTGAAGGTAAGAAAGAAATGTCAGGATTATTTTTGATAGCACTTATTCTCGTACTCATTATTAGAAATGCCGGAAGTGCAGGTGCCTGATATTTTATAAAAGAAGCATAGAAGAAATAGGTTCCTGCCGAAAGGTTGGAACCTTTTTTTGTTATACGGGAGATTTTGAAGTTTTCGGAGCGGACTTTGCGTAAAATCGCAAAACCCGGCGGGGTGTGCAATAACCTTGAATAATTACGCGGAACTATGCGGTGCGAAAAGGCGCAGAATGCGGAGCGGGCTTTGCGAATCGGAACTTTGAACATTTCCGACAAAAAAAGTCTACAGGGAGGACAAAAGTGAGTAATCTTGAATTTATTAAGACTTACGGTCATGAAGAAGTTGCTTTTTTTCAGAATGAAAAAGCAGGATTAAGGGCTATTATCGGTGTGCACAGCACAAAACTGGGACCTGCCCTCGGCGGATGCAGACTTTATCCTTACGCATCTTTGGACGATGCTTTGTTTGATGTGCTGCGACTTTCCAGAGGTATGAGTTTCAAAAATGCGGCAGCTGGACTTCCGCTCGGCGGAGGAAAGGGAGTTATCATTGCGGACCCGAAAGCTAAGTGTCAGGATCTTTTTGAAGCGTACGGAGAAGCTGTGGATAGCCTGGGCGGCAGGTATTATACTGCGGAAGATGTGAACACCACCGTTCAGGATATGACATGGACGATGAACAAGACAAAGTACGTTGTGGGTCAGGACGGAGTGTCGGGAGATCCTTCCCCGTACACCGCAATCGGCGGAGTAGACGGCATTAAGGCTGTGGCTAAGTTCCTGTTCGGTTCGGACAGTCTCAAAGGGGTGAAGATTGCGCTTCAGGGACTCGGACATGTGGGTTTTGATATGGCGAAGCAGCTCCTTGACCTCGGAGCGGATCTTATCGTTTCCACATATTCCAATCGCAAGAATATGGAAGAAGCGAAGTCCTGGGGCGCTAAGGAAGTCCCTGATGCGGACATTTACAGCACGGAATGCGATATTCTGGCTCCTTGCGCACTCGGTGCAACTCTTAATTATAAGACAATCCCTACCTTGAAATGCAAAGCTGTGGCCGGTATTGCGAACAATCAGCTTTTGGATGATGAATGCGGAGTAATGCTTAAGAAGAAGGGCATTGCGTATGCGCCGGACTTCATTATTAACGGCGGCGGAGTTATCAATGCGGGTCAGGAAGCTTTTACCACCTACGACAAGGAAAAGGTTTTGGTGCAGGTGCACAATATTTACAACACCGTTTACAACATTCTTGAAGAGTCGAAGAAGACGGGTGAGCCGGAAGGCGTTATCGCTCAGCGATTTGCGGAAGAGAGAATCAAAAACGGTTTGAAGTAATATCTGCGGGTCATTACGGTGTTTCGTTTGGCGGAATACCGATAAAAAAATGTCTCCGGGAGAATTTAAGGCCAATCCCGGGGGCTCTTTATCTTTTTTTATTTCATTGATTTTAATGCGGCATTGTTTTCGATGCGATGTTTATTGAAATAATAATGATGCAATATCGGAAAAACGATGCGGCATGCGTATGAATTTGAAAGTTAAGTCCTTATTGGGAATAAATATAGAGATTTCAGAATTTCGGACCGGCGCGTCTTTGCAGCGGAAAAATGAGAGCCCGGGTTCGGAAGCATTCGTCGGATTATTGCAGGATAAGTGCGGTTTTTGCGCTCCGTATGCGGGTTTTGTGCGGAAGTGCGGCGCAATTTCGATTAGTCTTGCTCCGGCTTTGCGAAACTGAAATGCGGGAGAGAATATGAAGAGGATTACAATCAGCGACACCACGCTTAAACAAAAGGAATCAAAGACCTTAACGTTCAGGCAGCGCTTGGAACTCGTAAAATTTTTAGACAGATTGGGAACGGATGTTATAGAAATCCCTCCCCTTGCGAATATGCGCGAGGACAGCCTGTTTATCAAATCCGTTTCCGAAAGCGTTAAGAATGCGAGTATTTGTGTTTGCAGTACCAATCCTTCAAAAGAAGAGACGGATACCCTGTACAATCTTACCGGAAAAGCACTTAAAAGACGCATGCAGATTGCGCTCCCGGTGAGTTCCGTACAGATGGAATATTTTTTTCATAAAAAAGCGGAGAGTATGCTTTCGCTCATCAAGGAGTCTGTTTCGTATGCGAAGAGTCTTCCGGGATGGGAAGTAGAGCTTTTGCTGAAAGATGCCGGCAGGGCGGAGATGAGCGTTTTGAAAAAGGCTGAAGAAGAGGGCGCGGATGCTGATATTATAACGATCTGCGATGATGATTCGGCGTTTATGCCTCAGAATATCGTGCCGTTTTTAAAAGAGGTGATTTCAGGCGGATTCCCTTCGCATCGCTACGCCGTTCAGATAACGAACAATCTTCATCTTGCGGATGTGAATTCAATATACGCTCTTGAGGCGGGAGTAAGCGAGATAAAAACCCAGTGCGTTTCTCCATTTTTCGCAAGTACGGAGAACATTGTCCGCATATTAAGCGGAAAATCCGAAGAACTCGGGTGCGATACCTCGGTGAACACCATTGAAATATCCAGAATCATGTCTTTGATTAATAAGATGTACATGCCTGAGCGGGATGCGCGTACGCCGTTTGAGGACGGAGTGAGAGATAAAACCTCCAATGCCGTTTTCACCCTTTCCGATACGAGAGAGGATATCGCGCGGGAAATCCGCGCTTTGGGATACGAGCTCTCGGAGGAAGAATTCGAAACGGTGTTCAAGGTGTTCAAAGACGTGGCGAAGAAGAAAGCGAGCGTCCACACAAGAGACCTGGAAGCGATAATCGCTTCTTCCGCAATGCAGATCACTCCCACTTACACGCTTGATTATTTTATCATAAACGCCGGAAACACCATTTCAGCCACAAGCCATGTGCGCATGAAGCGCAGCGGCGAAATATTGGAAGAGGTGTCCGTAGGCGACGGTCCGATAGACGCTTCGTTCCTTGCGATTGAAAAAATCACGGGACGGCACTACGAACTGGATGATTTCCAGATTCAAACGGTAACCGAGGGCAGGGAAGCGATGGGAGAAGCGATTGTGAAGCTTAGGGCGAACGGACGCGTGTATTCGGGACGCGGAGTTTCCACGGACATTATCGGTTCCAGCATTATGGCGTATGTGAACGCCTTGAATAAAATAGAATACGACAACAAGGAGAACGCCGTATGAACCTTTGTTTTTCCACTCGCGGTTGGAATTTCGGCTCCTGGAACGGCTGTTTGGAAGCCGCAAAGGATTTCGGGTTCGGAGGCGTTGAGTTTTATTCCCTTTTCATGGAGAAAAGTCTTTTTACCCGGGACGGAATCCTTCATTCGTCCCATCTTTTCGCCACTCTTCGCGCTTTAAGAGAGAGCGGAATCGTTATTCCCTGTTTTGATAACAATGCGGATTTGCTTGATAT
>CAMKAB010000071.1 GCA_946410375.1 uncultured Spirochaetaceae bacterium | reverse complement strand
GAGAGAGCGGAATCGTTATTCCCTGTTTTGATAACAATGCGGATTTGCTTGATATCGACGCCGAAGAAAACCTGAAGCTCTTGATTGAAACGGCCGGATTTCTGAAAGTTCCCTACGTAAGCGCCGTTATGACGGAGGATACGGAGGAAGTGAACGAAAAACTCCGGAGAATACTTTCTTATGCGGAGGAAAACGGGGTTGTGTTTCTTCTTAAGACGAAGGGCCTTTTCAGCAATACGGTTAAGCTTCGGGAAAAACTGGACGACTACGCATCGGATTATCTCGGAGTGCTTTGGGATATGCACCCGTACTTTCAATCTCGCGAAAGCGCGGACGACACCATCAGAAACCTCGGCGCATACGTGCGTCATGTCCATCTCAGGGATAGCGATAAGGACGGACGATACACTGTTTTGGGCGAGGGAAGTCTTCCGCTAAGCGATATGATGCAGGCGCTTTCCAGCATTGATTACAGCGGCTATGTTTCCCTTGAATACAAGCCTTCCGAATCGGAAAAATCGGATTATAATTTCATCTTTCCCCATTTTATCACCCTTATGGAGCGCTACAACCGTTCCTATGATAAAAAACCGCAGTTATACAGAAATTACGACGGCTCCGGCTATTACATCTGGAAAGAGAACGAGCTGATTGACCTCACCCTTTCCGAAGTGCTGGACAAGGTTGTGGAGAATTTTCCGGACCAGACGGCTTTTAAATACACAACTCTTGATTACACAAGAACATACAGCGAGTTCAGAGACGATGTGGACGCCTTTGCCCGCTCCCTTGTCGCCCTGGGCGTGCGTCCGAAAACAAAGGTTGCCGTGTGGGCTACGAACGTGCCCGAATGGTTCATAACATTCTGGGCGGTTACGAAAATAGGCGCCGTGTTTGTATCTATGAACACGTCTTATAAAATTCACGAGGCGGAGTATCTTCTCCGGCAGTCGGACACGCACACGCTTGTGATGATTGAAAAAGTGCCCGATTCCGATTATCGGGAAATAATAAACGAAATATGCCCTGAGATTGCGTCAAATGCGGTCCCGGGGAAGGGCTCAGAGTCGTACAAGCCTTTGAGGTGCAAGAAACTTCCGTTCTTAAGAAATGTGATAACGGTGGGGTTTAAAATGCCCGGAGCTCTTACCTACGAAGAATCGCTCGAAAAAGCCCGCGCGGTGCCTCGGGAAAGAATTTCGGAGATGGCGCGACGCGTTAAGGTGAACGATGTGTGCAATATGCAGTACACTTCCGGCACTACGGGCTTTCCGAAAGGAGTTATGCTGACTCACTACAACGTTGTGAACAACGGTAAGTGCATCGGAGACAGAATGGGGCTTTCTTCGGCGGACAGAATGATGATTCAGGTTCCCATGTTCCACTGTTTCGGGATGGTCCTTTCAATGACGAGCAGCATAACACATGCCGCCACTCTTTCGCCCATGCCGTACTTCAGCGCGAAAAATTCGCTTGCGTGCATAAATCAGGAAAAAATCACCTGTTTTAACGGCGTTCCCACGATGTTTATTTCAATGTTCAATCATCCTGATTACAGAAACACCGATTTCTCGCATATGAGAACGGGAATAATGGCGGGTTCGGGATGTCCGCCGGAGCTGATGAAGCGCGCATCCCGTCCCGATGAGATGAATATGCGGGGGATTGTGAGCGTGTACGGACAAACGGAGTCCTCCCCGGGCAGCACTATGAGCGCGTGGACGGACAGCCTTGAAGTGCGTACGGAAACGGTCGGATACAGCTTTCCGTATGTGGAATGCAAGATTATCAACCCTGAAACGGGAGAAGAAGTTCCGCCGGGGGAGAACGGAGAGTTCTGTTCCCGCGGGTATAATACGATGAAGGGCTATTACAAAATGCCGTTTGCCACGATGGGAACGGTGGATAAGGACGGATGGCTTCATTCGGGAGACCTCGCTTGCAGGGATGAAAAGGGGAACTACCGGATTACCGGAAGGCTGAAAGACATGATCATCAGGGGCGGAGAGAATCTTTATCCCAAGGAGATAGAGGAGTTTATCTATACTCATCCTGCGGTTCAGGACGTTCAGGTTGTGGGCGTGTCCGATAAAAAATACGGAGAAGAAGCTATGGCGTGGATTATACTGAAAGAGGGAAAGAGCGTTTCCGAGGGGGAAATGCGCTCCTATATTGAAGCGAGTCTCGCCCGTCATAAAGTGCCCCGGTACATATACTTCACAAACGCTTTTCCGATGAATGCGGCGGGTAAAATCCAAAAATACAAAATGAGAGAAGAGGCGGAGAGAATGCTTTCTTCAGGGGAATTAAAATGAATACCAATGAACAGAATAATTTGAAAGATATAGCTCTGCGTATACGGGAGATGCGTTCCATTTTCGGCTATAGCGAAGCGGAAATGGCGGAAAAAACAGAGGTGAGCATTTCCGAATACCGGCAGTACGAAAAGGGGGAGCTGGACTTTCCTTTTTCCTTTATCCATAAGTGCACGCGTGTTTTTGATGTGGGTATAAGCGACCTTCTTGAGGGTCATAGCGCGAAGCTTTCCTCATACACGGTGACCCGTCGGGGCGGCGGGGAATCCACAGCGTCCGAGGACGGCATTGAAATTCAGAACCTCGCACCGATGTTCCGGGAGAAAATCGGAGAGCCGTATTATGTGCGTTATGATTATCGCCCGGAGCTTCAGGATAAGCCGATTGCGTTGAAAAAACACGCGGGTCAGGAGTTCGACTACATCATAAGCGGCCACTTGAAAGTGCAGATCGGCGATAGGATTGAGTATCTTTCCGAGGGCGACAGCATTTTTTACAATTCCTCCACGCCCCACGGAATGATTGCCGTTGAGGGAAAGAGCTGTTATTTCATCGCAATGATTCTGCCCGGACGGAACGTGCAGGAAACGCTCGTGCGAAACACTCTTATTCCTTCAATGCCGCTTACGAATCGCCTTATCTGCTCCCGCTATATTGAAACGGAAGAGGAGAACGGTTCTCTGAAATCAATCCGGTTCAAGAACGAGGAAACGTTTAATTTCGCCTTTGATATCGTGGACGAGATAGCGCGAAAAGATCCTGAAAAAATTGCGATGATTCATTTGGATAAGTTCAGGAATGAGCGCAGGTTCACTTTTAAGGATATGAAAAAGGCTTCCAACCAGTGCGCGAACTACTTCACGTCCCTGGGGCTTAAGAAGGGCGATCGTGTTTTGCTTATTTTAAAACGGCACTATCAGTTCTGGCCGGTGATTCTGGCTCTTCATAAAATCGGGGCGGTGGGCATACCGGCAACGAGCCAGCTTAAAGAGAAAGATATTGAATACCGCTTGAATAAGGCTGAAATAAAGGCTGTTATCTGCACCACCGAGGATAATATTCCCGGGAAGGTGAACGCCGTTCAAAAGGATTGCCCGTCTTTGAAGCTTAAAGTGTGCGTAACTCAGGGTACCGAATTTGAGACTCCCGAGGCGTTTGATAAGATTGAGCGTTCTCTTGAGGGGTGGCGAAACCTTGATGATGAATACACCCTTTTCTCGTCTCATTTTGATAGGACTGAGAATTCTCCGTGCGGAGACGACGTGATGATTATGTTCTTCACATCCGGAACAACGGGGTATCCGAAGATTGTAGAACACTCGTATAAATACGCGCTCGGGCACTTCGTAACGGCGAAGTACTGGCACGGTGTGTCTCCGGAAGGGCTTCACTTCACCATCTCGGAAACGGGCTGGGGAAAGGCGCTTTGGGGAAAGCTGTACGGGCAGTGGATGTGCGAGGGCTCTGTGTTCACTTACGACTTTGATCGTTTCAGCGCTTCCGATATACTTCCGCTCTTCGCGAAGTACAAAATCACTACGTTCTGCGCGCCTCCCACGATGCTCCGCATGATGATTAAGGAAGACATTTCCAAGTACGACCTTTCTTCCATTGTGCAGATGACCACGGCTGGAGAGGCTCTCAATCCGGAGGTGTACAAGCAGTTTGAAAAGATTACCGGACTTCGGATTATGGAAGGATTCGGGCAAACCGAAACCACCCTTGTTATCGCCAACCTTGTGGGCGTGGGGCATAAAATCGGGTCTATGGGCAAGGCTTCTCCTTTGTATGACATCGCTCTTATGGCCAAGAACGGAACAATGGCTCTTCCGGGAGAAACGGGCGAGATTGTCGTGAAAACGAAGGACGGAGTGCCGTGCGGGCTGTTCAAGGGTTATTTCAGAGAAGATGACGCTACAAACGAAGTCTGGCACGACGGATATTACCACACCCGCGACCTTGCATGGATGGACGAAGACGGGTATTTCTGGTATGTGGGACGCGCCGATGACGTTATCAAGTCTTCCGGCTACAGAATCGGACCGTTTGAGATTGAAAGCACGATTATGGAGCTTCCTTACGTGCTGGAGTGCGGTGTTTCCGCGGCTCCGGATCCTGTGCGCGGACAGGTCGTTAAGGCTTCTATCGTGCTTGTTAAGGGAAAAGAGCCGAGCGACGACCTGGTTAAGGAAATTCAGGAATACGTTAAGAACCACACCGCGCCGTATAAGTATCCGAGAATCGTCGTGTTCAGAGACAGTCTGCCGAAGACAATCAGCGGAAAGATCAAGAGGAACGAACTGTAAGCGGGCTTCGGACTTCGGCTTCGGGGCTTTGCCGTGCGAGAAAACATCGGGCCCGGACTTTGCGGGATTTTGCCTGACGGGGAGCAGCTTCGGGGTGATGGAGTGCGGGCTTCGGGGCTTTGCCGTGCGAGATGATTTTCAGGAATAAAACGGCATTTGAGAGGGTGGAAAATGGATTATAAACGAATAACATTGCTGTCCGGGCACTACGGGTCGGGGAAAACCAACCTTGCGGTGAACATGGCGCTGGATTTGAAAAGGCGTCTGGAGGATGGTGCGCGGAAAGAACCGGGGAAAAGCGGTATCGCTTATCGGGATTCTTCCTCAGAATGCGTTTCCTCCGCTGTAACGGTTGCGGATTTAGACATCGTGAATCCGTATTTCAGAACGCTGGATAGTCGTGAGCTGTTTGAAAAAGCGGGAATCGGACTGATTGTTTCCGAATTCGCCAACACGAACCTTGACGCCCCGGCTCTTCCCGGAGAAATGTACAGGATTGTTGAAGACACGGACACCCGTTTTGTTGTGGATGTGGGCGGAGACGACAGAGGCGCGCTTGCTTTGGGGCGTCTTTCCGGGCGCATACTGGCGGAGGGCGACTACGATATGTTTCTAGTGATAAACAAGTACCGACCCTTGACGCCTGATGCCGAAAGCGTGGTAGAGGTGATGAGGGAGATTGAAGAAGCGTCCCGTCTTCGCTTTACGGGGATTATCAATAACTCCAATCTCGGCGCTTTAACGACTCCTGAAACGGTTCTGTCTTCTTTGGAATACGCCTCAGAGGCATCTCGCTTATCCGGCTTGCCCCTGGTATTAACAAGCGTCTCTAAAGACGTGTATAATGATTTACAGGGCAAAATAGAGAACCTTTTTGCGATGGATTTGCAAAAAAGACCGGTTTAGCGGGGAAGTTTTTCCGGAAAAGGCTTTCCGGATTCTCTTGTCGTGAACCG
>CAMKAB010000070.1 GCA_946410375.1 uncultured Spirochaetaceae bacterium | reverse complement strand
GTCGTCGCTTTCCTTCCTCTGGAAACGGTGAAAGAAGTCTTTCATAATTTGTCTTCTGTCTTTATTTTCCAGCCCAGCGCGTCGTACAAAATCTCTCTGTGCTTAAAAACTTTCATTGATGTGAATGATTTTTCTCCGTTATTCAGGTAGACGGTGAAACCGCGACGCACACCCGCCACCGTGCCGAAGCCGACCGATGTGATGTCGCTTATTTTCGCCTGCCATGTTACGACGCTTTTTCTGCCTTTCCGCCCGATGAGTATAATGTTTCCTCCGATGAAGCAGAGTCTCCCGCGGATGAGGTCTTCCTGAGTGTTTACCGGGACCATGCCTGCGAAGAAACTGTTTTTCATATCTTGAAGCGTGCAGTCTTTTGTGTTCGATTCATTTGAATTTTGCAATGCTTTCAGCGCGCTTTTTTGAGATACCCAAAAATTTATGAACCAGAGAAGCGGCACAAGGGCGAACATTACAAAGTATGCGCTCCAGTAAAGAGCTCTTGTGGGAAAAAGGTTTTGTCCGAAAATAACAACCAGGAAAATAAGTAAAATGAGACCTTTTGTAAGTACTGACATACTTTTATTGTACGGGCAAAATCCTCCGCTGTCCAGTTAAAGCGTATAATAAGGTTGTAGCCTTGTATTAGCATTTTTTTCAATTCACCATATCCGCCATGTCTTGTAATAACGCACATTAGGCTTGCGGGCGGAAACGCCGGAATGCCGCAGGTATAAGGCGTCGGACACTAAGCCCGAAATCTGATTCCGCATATGCCTGCGTGCGCGAAACGAAACCTTCTTGCAATTGCACAGGTCGGTGGATTGTGCCAGAATATGTCGGCCTGCATGTGCGAAACCAACGCCACCGAAAACAGCCCCGCAAACAAAATCAAGAATGCGTCCGCCTGCGTGCGCTAAACAAAACCCTTCAGCTTGCGCCTTCCGGAAGCGGACGTTAAATATTGTACGATCTTTTCATGTCAACAATTGCGTCCAGCGCGTTGTATGCGGTAAACATGCAAAGAACAATGGCTGTCGGGATTTTTCCGAGTCCGAGAGAAGCGCAGTAGCTCGTAACGGCTGTTGAAATCGCATGAGTCGCCACGGGACTTTCCTTCAGCTTGTCCAGCCAAACCTGGAAAGTCAGATCGCCGTCTGCGGTAACTTTGTTACTGTTGTTTTCGTCAAACATATCGGGCAGGTACCCGTAATTGAAATAGCCCACAATATCCATCACGCTGTTTGCCGCAACACCGGCAGCAACCGAGAGCGCCGTGGCTGCGGGGATTTTTCCCCATACCACCGTGGTCGGCACGGCAACATACACGATTGCCGAAACAAGCATAATGCTGCTTTTCACAATGAGGGATTTCAGATCCTTATAGAACGCTTCTTCTTGTGCGGGAGTCATTCCTTTCGCCGCTTTCGCACCCCATTCCCTTAATGATTTCTCGTTGTCGTCAATTTCTTTTTTTAAACGATTGAAGTCTTCTTCATTCATAAGGCCGTGCGCTTTTTCCATGAGGAACGAAGAGTCGTTTTCGGAAACGCTCCTGTTTGTTGCGTAGCAAAAATCGATATAGACCGCGCCTCCTGCTTCGGAAAGAGATTTGCTCACAACATCTTCTCCGCTTGTGTTTGAAGCGCCCAAAAGCGACAGGATATCCTCATCTTCGTACAGTTCCAATATATCAAGCTGATTCTGTATGCTCTTCGCTACCTGCGTTTTAACGGAACTATCCGTTGATGCCGAAAGGTTTTTCTCCGGTATGTTCGAATTGCAGCTGACTACGACGCATAAAAGGATGAAACCGATAATTTGATTGAAAATAGTTCTTTTAGACATGTGTAACTCCTTGATTATCCCCGTTCGGTTGTTTCCGTAACGAAGATGCGATATTATAATTGATGAAATCGGGGAATGTTCCGGATTCGGGATTCAAGTCTCCTTTCCGCAGTTTAAGGTAAGAAACAGAAGTATTGTTTTCTCTCCGCTTTCCGTCTGCTTTCGGTGTGTTTTGGCCTTATTCGGGGTGTTTTCGGGTTGCCGGAAATCTTTCTGTACTCCCCGGTTTTGCACTCTTTGTTTGTATTTCTTTGCATTATTTAAAATTAAAACAATAACCCGCTTTGAGTCGCACACGGAATTTTTTGTAACAGTGAAACGCTTCTTCCAGCGAATCGTATTCATCTCCGAACGTTCCCGACGGGTCTCTTATAACGATTTCTCCCTCAATGAGAAATTTTTTTTTGAATTTTTGAGTATAACCGAAACTGAGTTCGTTCAGGCTGATGTTGCTCTGTCCCGTTACGGACGACGGTTGTATGAATCCGAGCGAAATGAGCGATAACGTGCAAAAAAAACCGGATTTTTCAAACGGGTAGTATGCGAGGGAGAGTCCGGTGCTGAACATTGAGCTGCTTGAATTGTACACGAATTCCAAAGGAAGACGGGCTTCAAAGTTCGGCGTAACGGAGCATCGAATATCTCCCTGAAGGGCGTATGACGAGTTTCTAATTATGAAGTCCTGAACAATTCCGGCGTCAAACGTGCCTGCAATGCTGAAAGAAGCGAAGGTCGTGAATGCAACCATGAAAAATATGATTGAAATGCTTGTTTTTTTCATTTTTATTCTCCGTTTGATATTTCAAAAAGGTATAGAAGCCCGTTAGTGTCCAATGCGACAACATAATCATCGGTGGCGGAAACCTGTTTGAAATTCGCATTTGTCTGAAATGTGTCCAGCATTTTGAAAATTCCCGCATAATTTGTCGCAACCGAATGAAATGTTCCGGCAGGAGAGCAAATATAGAGGTATTCTCTGTTCGGTGTGAGAGCGAAATCGGAAGAGTTCACGCTTATGTCTCCGATAAACTCGGCTGTGCTGTCTACGGAAGAAATGCTGAGCCTCTTTATTGCGTTCCGTGTGCCTGCAAGGACGTTTTCAGAGTTCAGAAAAGCGCATTTGTATGCGCCATGGCAGTCTGAGTTTTCCGGTGAAAACCAAGAGTCTGTCTCGTCTCTTTGAGTAATGCTTTGAGCGTAGTTTCCATCGGAATCGTTTGTTTTTTCAAGCTGCGTGTATAGTAAATCATTGTTTGAGCAATAGAGTAATTTATTATTACATAGTGAGATAGCGTTTATGCTGCTAAAGCCTTGCTTTTTTCTGATGAACGATTCGTTTTTAACGCCTTCTTTTTTTGTTTGAATGAGGTAAATATGGTCCGAAGCGTTGTCGGAGAAGAGAATCACGCTGTCGTCTTTGCCGGATGAGATCTTCTCCGGGCACACGGATAAGCTTGTTATGTTGTTAAATGTTGTTTCCTGCGGGGAAAAAACGCCGTTGTAACACACTTCGCTGTCGTCTGTTATCCGCTTTGCAAGCGAAACGGTGTTTTTGTTTTCATCGTATTTTAAAATATGAATGGAAGCAGAACCGTCTGTGATTGCGAAATAGTCGGAATTTACGGAAGAGCAGAGTTTTTTTGCTTTGTTTAAAAAAATGTACTTTTCATTTGTCGGCGAGAAGGTGGCATTATTATCCAACACAGTTTTTTTGTTCTGTATTTTGAGGATTTGCAAAGTTGACGTGCTCGGATTTAAGAGGAGAATCTTACCGTTCGGAAGAAATCCCATTGTTGATGAACCGGAAAGATGAATGTCCTGTTTGTTTTCGGGATAAAGAACGGACAAAAGATTTGCCGTTCCTTTGGGAAGCGTTTTTCGTCCGTTGTATTTGATTTGCGTTCCCGAGCAGGTGCCATTAGTGTAATTTATTATAATACAGGAAATTATGTGGGTGCCGTCCTGTACCGAAAATGTGTAGTCGGCGTTTTGCACGCTGTTGTTTTGCGCATCGCTTTGCGCTTTTTTTTGTAAAGAGACCGTTTGTTTGAGTATTCCGTCCGCATACCAAAGGATCTTTATATCGTCTGTAAGGGGCTGGAAAGATACGTTGTCTTCGTTTGATGCTAGGTGCATTGTGCACTTGCTGCCTGTTTCCGGGCTATATAAAGGGTACGAGACGGAGAAGCGTAAAATCCTGCCGTTTGAAACGGGTATTTCCGCCTTTTTTTCCGCAGTCAGGTTGTTCTGATCATCGTATGACGGGCGGGAAGACGCATGCAAAGGGGTGAAATCTATTATACCGAGAGAGGAAGTATTGTTGCATATTCGTATGGTTTCAGCAAGCGACGAGATAAGCGTTGCGTCGTCCGAAAGGCTTATGTTCATTATATAGCACCCCGAATCCAATTCTTTTATTTCAAAGGAATAAGAGTTTGTCCGGGCTTTCGGAACGTATGTTTCGGTAAAATAAACATCTTCCGATTTGCTCGCGTTTTTTTGTTTGTCTCTATCCGTAATCGTTTTTTCGCTTTTCTTAATTCTGTCGCTATCCGCACTCGCCTTAGTCTCTTTGTTGTTTTCAGTCGTCGCTATGACGTCCGTATTTTTTCCGATTTTTTCAAGTGTTACTTGTATTGTCGGTTTTTCAAGGTTTCCGAGACCTTCCACGGTTATTTCCGCACTTCCTTTTCCGGCTTTTTCGTAAAGGGTTATGGTTTCTTTTGAGTCTCCGCCTGCGAAACGAACCGTTTTGTTTCCGCTTAAAATGATGTTTCCTCCTTGGGAAATGGCGGAAGCGGAGATTTCCCATTCTCCGGTGCTTATTCCGTCAAGTGTGATGCTGCGAGACAGAGAATCTTTTGAAAAGGTTTTTCCTCCCGCGCCTTTTCCCGAAACGTTGTATTTGCTTATTCTGTTTGCGCTTGCTTGCGGTTCAACTGATTTTTGAAGGGTTTTCGAACTCTCCGTTTCCAGAACAAGGCGAAGCGTACCGATGTCGTTTTCTTCTTTGCAGCTTATAAACAGCAGGATTGAAAGAATGATCAGTGCGATGATGGTTTTTTCTTTCATTAAAATGTTCTCCTTTAAGCAATTTTTATCCGTTTTCGGGCGCGCTTCGTTTTTTCGAAGTGCTTTACGCTCGCGTATTTCTTCAAAAGTCGCGCGACCTCCGCCTTCGCATTTGCTTTTCTGCACCGCGCACGGCGACATCCGTCTTCGCAGGTATCTCTCGGCGTTCGTCAGTGCTCCCTCTCCTGTTTCCGCGCACGGCGGGCTCCGCGTTCGCAGGTATCTCTCCGCATTCGTCAGTGCTCCCTCTCCTGTTTCCGCCTTCGCCGTGCTGAGGCGTTATCTTTCCGCGGTTTTATCGGCGACAACCTTTTCCTCTTCTATTTATGTATTCCTCGGGACATCGTTTTTGCGCTAAATATTTCGCAAAAATCCGGTTGTTATTATGTAACTGGTTTTCAGGTAACGAATTAAATGGCTGAGTTTTGAGTCTTAAAAGAAAAATCATAACTTCGGATTTTGTAGAAAAACCGCTTTAAATCCTGTTAAATTGCTATTTTCGTCTTAATGAGATAACATTATCTTTGTGAAAATTTTTTTAAAAAAAACACAAATAACGCTTCGATATGCGGTTATCTCATTGATTTTTGTGTTTTTGAGCCTTGTGTCGTGCAGGAGCATCCCGAAAGACAGCACACCCCGCTGGTATTACAACCCTCAGG
>CAMKAB010000069.1 GCA_946410375.1 uncultured Spirochaetaceae bacterium | reverse complement strand
AATAGTTAAAAAAATCTCGTAATTGCTTGTTTCCGAAGGAAAACCTATCAACGCAACCAGGACCAAAAGAGCCACATATCCCGCAGTACCGCACGCTCTGATTTTTCCGTACTTATCCGAGTCCCCTTTTAAATTCGCCGTCATATAGCTGTCCATTGCGGGATTTAAAACGGAGTAGCAGCCAACCCCCAATGTGAAAACAGCGGCGTACAGCATCACCGCGAGCGTTCCCTGTTTTCCGTCCTGCATTCCGAAATTCAAATGAGGACTTACAAAAATAGCGAAACACACGAGCAAAATAATCACATACAGAAACAGTCTCGTCTTATATCTCCCGTTCCTGTCAATTTTGGCGCCGTTTATCAGCGGAAAAAAAAGCCCGGCAATCTGACTCACGGCAATTATCACACCGACCAGGGAGTGGCTATAGCCCTTATTTCGCAGCATAATCTGGAGATAAGGAGAAATCGCCGCAGCTAACGCCTCCGTTAAAAACGCATATAAGCAATAAACATACATTTATTCACCTGCCTGAAAAAACACAATTCAAAACAACGTGAAAACACAATACCGCTATTTAAGAAAAAATAACATATCCGGAACGCTTTCTACCTCGGCAAGAATGTAAGATTACTCATAGTACTGAAAAACACCGAATTCGACGACGAAGAACGCTCCAAAAGTCCCGACACGTCTTTGTAAAACACCGTAAATTTCCTATCAATACTGCGTCCGTCCTTATACATCAGCAGAAATTTCCACTCACCCTGAGGTAAAAGAGCCCCGGTAGGCATAGCGACTCGTGACGAGCCCATATAAGTAACTCCGCTCTTGATAATTCTTTCCGGCTCAAAATACCAGACAAGGCTTCCCGTAGGGTCCGTTATCTGCATTTTCAGGGAATCCTCATCATCAATATTTGAGATAACGAAAACGCTCAGCCCCATAGTGCTGTCTTTTTTCACGTACGGATGCACAAGGAACTGATCTATGTTCACCTCTTCCCGCCTGCAAGAAGAAAAAATCAAAACAAAGAGAATAAAAATCTCTGCTCCGATAATTCTTTTTTTCATTTTGCTATATCGAATGTTCCGACCTCTTATCATAAGTACATTATGTCTGCATGTCTGCCGATTCGCACCTGCTCTGTAACCGTAATGCACCGCTTTCGCGTTACCCTGCTCTGAAATCGCACCGCAGCTTACGCCTTTACTTTTTCTGCTCCATTAAAGCCTTTTCTTCCAGATACGACCGCACCGGATTCGCATACTGATTATAAACAAGGTTCTTAACATCATCATTAAAAGCCTTGTAATTTTTCAGGAACGACTTCTTATTAAAATCGGCATAGAAATCTTTAAAAGTATCGGTCCCGTTCAGGTAATCATAACAGAAATAATTCGTGTCCGAAAGCTTATAATTGAGATGAATCTGCCTGTCCACCTCCCGCGCAACCGCTCTGAAATCCTTTGCCGAGTCCGCACGAATAGCCTCTCCCACACTGATATTCACATTTCCCTTGTAGTGCCGCACACCGCGCACCATATCAATAATATCTTCGTATTTCTTTTTCTTGTAAACATTAAACACGCCCTCAGCCTTGAGTTTTCGAATCACTTCCTGGCTTTTTGTAATATCGCACGGGTCGTACTGATAACTCACCGAAACCGGCTTAATGTTCATCGTGTTTAAAAATTCCTCAAAACTCTTTCCCTCAACTCGGAACGAAAGATACAGCATTTTGATGATTGACGGATTTGTAATATCCAGTCCGTCCTTTGATCTTCCGCTCTTCTGAGCAATCCAAACAGACTTTTTCTCATCCGTAATCCAGTGTCTTATACATCTGCTCAGGTGTAGCAATTCATTCTTTGAATCGGAAACGCTGTGCAAGTCGCGGTTCACCGTGATAGCTCCGTTCACCTTGAAAACATCGGTTAAAAACGGGTTTACGAGAAGGTTATTACCGATTACCATATTGCACGTATTCATATCTTCCCGATACAAAGCCTGACACAACAGCGCCGCGTCCAAAAGGATATCCCTATGGTTGCTGATATACAAACACGGCTTTTCATCGTCCTTTGAAAGTCCGCTATACGTAAAATTATCTATGCTTGCCGACTCCACCATATTCATGAAAATACCGCACAGAATCAGCTTCTGACATTCCTCGCAATTTTTTACGTTCTTAATCATGAACAAAAGATTTTTCTTTGTATGAAAGAACTTCCACTTGTTCACAAAGCGGTTCCGCCCGGACACGACATCCACAAAATTATTAACAAGCTGAGGATACTGCTCCAGCCTCTTCATTGCGTCCAAAAACGCCTCGCCTTCGTAAGGGGAAATATCTGAAAAATCCTCAACGCCCTGCGAAGCCTTCTCTTTAAGCTTATTGAGATCCTTCTCGGAATCCGCCGCATAACTATCTATCATTCCTTTCCTGTTAATTTCTTTTTCCATAGTTCCGCCTCACGACCATTTCGTATTATAATTTTATCATTCATACATATTAAAAGATAGTGGACCGCCTTTCAAAATGTTTCTCCGAAGAAACACAAAATTTCGAAAACTTTGCGAAACACAATCACCGGTCCTTCGCTCCCGTCTCGTCATTTCCTTGTAAAGCACTATCCTCTCACATCTATTTTTTTATCGTTTCCTAAAAAAAGCAACTAAAAATTTATTGATTACAAAATTTTTAATAAAAAATTTGACCCGGTAAACAAGCGGTGGTAATATTAAAAACAACAAACGGCAACAATGCGGAATACAGGAACAACGCTGTTGCAAGAGATTCAGGAAAACGTTAAAAACGCTCGTCCGCAACTCCGTTTCCGGTAGACAGCTCAATAATTGCCGTAAAAAAACAGAGAGGATTTTTTCTCTTTATACTATGGAGGTATAGCATGCTTACCCTTATTTCTGACGCTTTTGATGCATCACTAGAAGAAAAACTGAAGGCTTTCGGAGAAGTAACCACCGATAAATCGCGCGCTCCCGAGGCGGATATTATTCTTGTTCGTGCAAAAACCACCTGTAACAAAGAATATTTGGACACCTTGAAGAACTGCAAACTCATCATCCGCGGCGGAGTCGGAATAGACAACATAGATAAGCCGTACGCAGAGTCAAAGGGTATTATCGTTACAAACACCCCGAAGGCAAGCGGAATCGCAGTGGCGGAACTTACATTCGCTTTAATGATCAGCGTTCCGAACCATATCACGATGTACCACAACGGCATGAGAAACAAAGAGTGGTTAAAGAGCACCAAGAGAACCGAGTTGTACGGCAAAACTCTTGCATTCATCGGCATGGGAAACATCGCATATCAGGTGGCAAAACGCGCCGTAGCATTCGGAATGAAAGTTGTTGCGTACGATGTATATGTGGATGAAAAGAAAAAAGACATCGTAACCTTTGTAAGCACGCCGGAAGAAGCTGTTAAAGACGCTGATTACATTTCCCTTCATGTTCCGGGAATGGACAGCACAAAGGGCATGATAAACAAGGCTCTTATCTCAAAGATGACAAGAAAGCCGGTTATCATCAACACCTCCAGAGGTGCGGTTATCAATGCGGACGATGTGAAAGAAGCATTGGACAACGGCAGTATTTCATGGTATGCGGCGGATGTGTATCCTTCCGATGATCCTGAGAAGCTCTTCAATATGGACTACCCTATTTTCAAGAGCGATAAGGTGACGCTTACTCCTCACGTAGGCGCTAACAGCAAGGAAAACCTTCTCAGAATCGGCGATGAAGTCTGTCAGACGATTCAGTCTCTGAAAGATCAGGGAAAAATCTGATTTTTCCGAGTCTCGCATATTTGAGCTCACATCATTGTACGTAATTGCGCATCATTGCACATAACCGATACGCACCGTAATCCCGCAGGTTTGCGGGAAAGCGGGGTTGTGTCATTTCGCCTATGCGCTTGCGCATTCATAATTAAGGCGCATAGCGGCACGTGCGTGCCCCGCATATGATTTCGTTTCAGAACAACACGGAATCGCCGAGGCGCATAGCGGCACGTGCGTTGCCCGCATGCGATTTCGTTTTGGAATAACTCGGAATCGCCGAGGCGCATAGCGGCACGTGCGTTGCCCCGCATATATTCTCAAACCCGGAAGGATTTTTCTCATTCGGATTTAGGAATGCGTTAAACAACATTAAAAACTATGGAACTTTCAAGCCCTGAAACAGGTTTGAAAGTTCCTTTATCTGGTTAAAAACACTATAATTATTGAAATATGAAACTGGACGACACAAATAAAGCAATAATAAAAGAACTCGTAGACGGCCGGAAGGCGTTCAGCGCAATAGCTGAGGCGGTAGGCATCACGGAGAACACCGTGCGCACAAGGGTGAATAAAATGATCGAAGAAGGACTTATCGGCATTTCTGCCCTTATCGATCCGTCTTTAATACCCGAGGTTCAAGTTGTGATTATGGGAGTGAAGCTCCGCACGATGGATCTTGAAGAAAAAGCGAAAGAATTTCTCAAACTGCAAGGAGTTACATCTGTTCAGGTAGTAACGGGGAGGTTTGACCTTATCGTTCAGCTCGTTACCTCCGCAAACAACGAGCAAAGTCTCCTGAGTTTCTTTAAAAACCAGCTTTCCAAAATCAAGGATGTGGCGGATGTGGAGACTTTTGTTGTTTATCAGAGCCATAATTACAAAATTCCGTATATCTTCTGATAAAAAATAATGGAAAGAAACATAAAAACGCAGGCGGTTGTAATCCGCTCTCTAAAAAAGGACTCGGGAGCAAAATTCGTCACCCTGTTTTCAAGGGATTTGGGTCTTATCAGAGCCACCCTTTACGGTTCTGCGGGAAAAAAATCCGCATCCAAAGCCTCTCAGTTCAGCTACGGGGAATTTCTCCTCTACCACAATCCCGTTAAAGGTTCATACACGATTTCAGAAGAAAACTGCGCTTTTATTGCGGAAAACATAAAACGGGATCTCTCAGCCACATACACAGCCTCCTATTTCGCGGAAGTAATTGAAATTTTCAAAACAGACGACTACGAGCAGACTTATTCTCTTCTCACAGCATCTCTAAAAGCTCTTGATACGAACGTGGGTTCATACAGAAAAGTGCTTATAGACTTTACATGGTGCCTTTTAAAAAACAACGGAGTAAGCGCGGATTTAAGGTATTGTCCGAATTGCGACAGGGCGCTTTCAAGAGACGAGATTCTGCACTACTCTTCCTCGCTTTCCAGTCCCGTATGTCAGGATTGCGCGGACACGGACGCTATCGTCCTCCTCCCGGGAGCGCGACGATACCTGATTTACACCTTGCAAATGAGTTTTGAGGAAGCGCAAACCGTTGAGCTCTATTCATCAGGAGCGGGCGTTATTTCCTCATTTCTCCTGAACTGGGTTAAAACAATAAGTCCGTACCCGATAAAAAGCCTGCAAGCCGGCGTGATTTAAAGCTCCCGCAGTATGAAGGCATCCCTACATTCTTATCGGTATCCTGTTCAGTTCAGTTCTGCTCTGGTCTGTTACACGCAGTTTCCTTCCGATCTGCTCTGGTCTGTTACATTCAGTTTCCTTCCGATCTGTTCTGCTCCGGTCTGCT
>CAMKAB010000068.1 GCA_946410375.1 uncultured Spirochaetaceae bacterium | reverse complement strand
AATATTCTTCTGGGCCTGTTCTTCCTTTTCAATAAGGATTTCAATAATTCGCATATCACCTTTTATGCGCTTGTTTTCTGATTGAATGAGCATGTAACGAATATCAGGACGTTCATTCTGTCCGTAACGGTCGATTCGGCCATTGCGCTGCTGGAAAACCATTAAGCTCCACGGAATATCAAAATGTATCATTCTGTGGCTTAGGTGATGCAGGTTCAAACCCTCGCTAGCAACATCTGATGCAACAAGTATTCTTACAGGGCTCTCTGTTCGGCCAAAGTTTTCTACAATCTGCTGCTGTTCAACATCGCTCATTTCACCCGAAATTCCAATCACTTGTTTGTCAGAAAGTTTTAAGTCAGTCCGCAGATTTTGAACAAGATACTTCATGGTTTCAATGCGTTCTGTAAAAATTACAAGACGATCTTCTGTATTTTCCGGCGACCATGCATATTCATTGCTGTTCAATAGTCGCAATAATTCCTGATAGCGAGAAAAATCCTTTGAAGTTATTGATTCAAGAGCTTTCTTCAAGTTTTCAAGAGAAGCAATATCCTTCATATTTCCGTCAGGATATTTTTTGTATAAAGTCTTTAGTCTGTTTTCTACTGTTTTATGGCAGGCAGCGGGGCTTGAAAATAAAGATTTTTCAAGAGTTGTTTTAAAGAGTTGCCCTGCTCCACCTTTACGATTTTCATCCATCTGCAATGACAAGTCAGCAAAAAGCTCAAAAACAATTTCTTCTACAGGACTCGCCTGACACTTTTGCATTTCAACTTTTCGTTCAAGGAAAGCTCCACCAACTTCATCGCGGATATCTTTTTTGAATCGGCGTACAAAAAGTCCTTTTATATCTTCTGCTTTATAGTCATCCGGATTTGCAATTGCGGTTGAATCTAGCATGTTCATCAACGATGCAAAACTACGTGCTTTTCCATCATGCGGAGTCGCAGAAAGCATAATCATTGTATCTGACCGGGTTGCCAAAAGCTCAGCAAGTTTTGAACGCTGTGCCTTCCTGTCACCGCGACTTGCAACATTCTGAGCTTCATCTATTACAATGATATCCCAATATGCATTTTCCAAATGAATGCGGTATTCAACATCACGTTTAAGAGTGTCTATACTGACAATAGTTTTATCGTAATAGAAAAAAGGATTATAATTTGAAGGAAGATTCGCTCTTATCTTTTGAATGCGATTTGAATCAAGTCTTACAAGCGGAATTGTAAAACGATTCCACAATTCCTTCTGGAACTGCATCATCATATTCTTTACTGTTACAACAAGAATGCGTTTTCCCTTACCGCGCGCAATGAGTTCTGAAATAAGAATACCTGCTTCAAGAGTTTTACCGAGACCGACTTCATCTGCAATAAGTATTCGCTGACGAGGACGCTTTAAAACAATCTGTGTCGGTTCAAGCTGATAAGGCAAAGAATCCATGGCTGAATTTTGACCAATATGCAATGCCGTATCTGTCGGAATCTTCTGCCGCCAAAGACTCTCTATAAAAAGCTGAGCTTGTCTGAAATGAGGAGAATGGTCTGCAATAAGCTTAACATTCGCTGGGTTTACAATTTCTATATTTTCAAGATCTTCAAGAAAAGTTGCGTCTCTATCTTTTACGAGAGTTGAGATACCTGAACAGTAAAGAACTCCGTTGTTCAACGTATTTTTAGAAACCTTCCTAATTATCCACTCTTCATCACGGATGATAACACGCATTCCCGGAGAGTAATTTGATTTTTTTTCAAACACCCTTAAAACCCCTCAGTTATTAACTTTACACATATTAAACCCTATTTAAAAGATTTTAACTAGTCGAGAACCATTTTTTATTAAAAAAATCAAGACAATAACAATTAATATGTCATTTTCAACTTTACAATCAAACCAAGCACCAAAAAGAACGGGGTTGCGTCGCAACCCCGTTCTTACCCGTTTTTCATATCGCATCAGCAAGCCCCGCCCCGATGAAACTCAATAATTCCGACACCGAAACATACAGCCCGCCGATTCATACGAAAAATTCATACGAATATTTCACATTATAAAATCAACCCAGCAATATTCTGAGCGGCTCCATTACAGGAACAGACGCCATCAGCACACCCGCAGCCACAGCGCTTCCGATAACGCCGGAAACATTAGGCCCCATTGCATGCATAAGAAGGAAATTCTGAGGATCAGCTTCCTGCCCGACCTTCGAAGACACACGCGCCGCCATAGGAACAGCGGAAACACCTGCGCTTCCGATCAGAGGATTCACCGGATGCTTCGGATCCAGCTTGTTCATAAGCTTGGCGATAATCACGCCCATTGCCGTACCGAGACTGAACGCAATAGCTCCTAACAGCAGAATTCCGAGCGTGTTCAGCGTAAGGAAGTGGCTTGCCTCCATCTTTGAGCCCACAGACAGTCCGAGACAGATTGTCACAATGTTCATCATGGCATTGCTTGCGGTGTCTGAAAGTCTCTTGGTAACTCCGCATTCCGTAAGCAGATTTCCAAACATCAGAGAACCGATAAGAGGTGTGGCGCTCGGAAGAAGGATTGCGCAGACAGTCAAAACGCTGATAGGGAAAATGATCTTCTCCGTCTTTGACACCGGGCGAAGCTGCTGCATTTTAATCATCCTCTCTTCCTTTGTTGTCAGAGCCTTCATGATAGGCGGCTGAATGACAGGCACAAGAGCCATGTAGGAATACGCAGCAACGGCAATCGGACCCAAAAGCTCGGGAGCCAAACGGCTTGTGACATAAATAGCCGTAGGTCCGTCGGCACCGCCGATAATTCCAATGGAAGCGGCAGCATGAAGGTCAAAATTTATTCCGGGAATAAAGCTTAGTCCCAACGCCCCAAGCAAAGCGGCAAAGATTCCGAACTGCGCCGCAGCGCCCAAAAGAAGCGTTTTCGGATTTGCAATAAGCGGTCCGAAGTCCGTCATAGCACCGACTCCCATGAATATAAGCACAGGGAAAAGTCCGGACTGAATACCGCTGTCAAAGAGGATTTTTATGAATCCGACAGCGCCCTGGCTCCCCGCCGCCAATGACGGATCCACGCTGGCAATGTATGCATAAGGGATATTGGACAGCACGCAACCCATTCCGATAGGAATAAGCAAAAGCGGCTCGAATCCCTTCTTTATAGCCAAGAAAAAGAGCAGAAAACCTACCAGAATCATAACGGCGTTTCCCCAGCCGAACCCCGCAGAAGGATTCAGATCAAGAAACCCGTAAAGACCCGTGGTCTGCCATAAATTTAATAATGATTTACCAAACATATAATCTTAATCTCCTTCTCTCTCCTACGCCCTTATGCAATCGTGCAAAGAACATCTCCAGCTGTTAACTGCTGACCCTGAGACACCGGGATACTGCTTATCGTACCGTCGCAAGGAGCATAAATCTCGTTTTCCATCTTCATCGCTTCCATAACCAAAAGAAGATCATTCTTCTTCACCGCCTGTCCGACCTTTACATCGATGCGAAGCACGAGACCCGGCATCGGAGCGTTTACAGCCTGTCCGCTTCCCGCGGCAGGAGCCGGCGCGGAAGGAGCCGCGCTTGCGGCAGAAGCGCTCTGAACGGCAGGTGCGCTTGCAAGAGAAGCTTTTGTTTTCTCAACCGCCTCCTTATCAATTCCGAAGCCGACAGCAAAAGGATATGTCTCCCCGTTCACAACAACCTTATCCTTTCCGAGTTTAACTCCGTAAGCATGTCCGTTCACCGTAACGGTGTATTCGCCTGTTTCCCTGGCGGAGACTTCTTCCGGAGTTGCCTTTCTAACCCCGTTTACCTTCGCATTTCCGGTAAGGTACAAAATGCCCTTCTCTTTACATGAAGCGGCAATAAACACGTTCTCATCCGTAATCGGAAGGTTCGCGGCTTTCAGCATTTCTTCCGCAGCCTTTCTTCCCTTCTTCGGATCCGCATCGTTAATATCCACAACTTTTTTCGTTGTAGGCTCCATCT
Source organism: uncultured Spirochaetaceae bacterium (assembly GCA_946410375.1). Classification (GTDB taxonomy): domain Bacteria; phylum Spirochaetota; class Spirochaetia; order Sphaerochaetales; family Sphaerochaetaceae; genus CAMKAB01. The sequence goes on along the minus strand of CAMKAB010000068.1, from coordinate 1,669 downwards.
TCAACTGCTCCGCAGCGATCTTCACAACTTCCGCATCAGGAGCCACCGGAGTCTTTCCGAAATAACCGAGGACCATCTTTCCGTAGCCCTCCGCAATCTTTTTCCACGGTCCGAACATAACGTTATTAAACGCCTGCTGGAAATAGAACTGAGACACAGGAGTCACGCTCGTACCGAATCCGCCCTTAGCCACAGTCTCGCCCATCGCTTCAACGATTTCCGGATACTTGTCCATAAGCCCGTTATCACGAAGCATCTGCGTATTCGCCGTAAGCGCACCGCCCGGAAGCGGGAAGAACGGAATATTCGGATTCACCGTTGTAGCCTCAGGCGGCAGGAAGTAGTCCTTCATGCACTCCTGGAAAACGGTTTCCGCCTTCTGAATTGCGTGAATGTCAATACCAAGATCATAATCGGTACCGCGAAGAGCGTGCCACATTGTGATGATATCAGGCTGACATGTACCTCCGGAGACCGGCTGCATGGAAAGGTCCAACTGGTTCGCACCCGCATCGAGCGCGCTCACGTACTGCTGTACGCAACATCCCGCAGTGTCATGGCTATGCATAACGATAGTAATTTTATCACCCAAAAGCTTTCTCGCTTTCTTGATGGTTTCATACACAACCCTCGGAGTGGATGTTCCCGAAGCATCCTTATAGCAAATGCTGTCAAAAGGAATGCCTGCATCCAAAATTCCGCGAAGCACCTTTTCATAAAACGCAGGGTCATGAGCGCCTGTCGTTTTCGGAGGAAGACTCATCATTGTGATGGTCACTTCGTGCTTCAAACCGGCATCGTGAATCGCGCGCCCGCTGTCAATCAGGTTGTTCACATCATTCAATGCGTCAAAATTTCTGATCGTGGTCATTCCGTGCTTTTTAAACATATCGGCATGAAGCTTGATGATATCGCGAGGCTGACTGTCCAGACCTACCACATTCACACCTCTGGACAACGTCTGCAAATTGGCATCTTTTCCCGCAGTGCGTCTGAACTCATCCATCATCTCAAAAGCATCTTCGTTGCTGTAAAAATACAAACTCTGAAATCTTGCGCCGCCGCCCGCTTCAAAATGCGTAATTCCGGCCTTACGCGCCGCATCAACCGCAGGCATGAAATCTTTTGTGAAAACTCTCGCACCGTACACAGACTGGAAACCGTCTCTGAATGCGGTGCACATAAAATTTACTTTTTTCTTTGACATGTAACTCTTGCTCCCTCAGGCAACGCTCGGGATAATCCGAACCGTCAATTCCCCTTTACGCCATACGCATCCCGAATGCACGCAACACAAACGCGTCTTATAGCGGAGGCCACCACAACGCCGTTTACGAACCGGATAATGCGCATAAACACGGAAAAATACGGATTCAATTTTCCGAAGCCCTGCTCTTCACGTTTTAATTTCTTGATTTTGACATCGCCGCCATAATCACAATCGCAGCCGCCACCTCTGCTTCGCTCGTCTGAGGAACGGATGCTTTTTGAACCGCTGCGCCCCCCTGAGCCTTAGCAGAACTTGTTTTCGGTGCTTCTTTCTCAAATTTCTTAACAATCTTTGACACTGATTTCGTTGCAAAAACCAAAATAGTCAGAAACACAAAAACGATAGCCATGCCCAAAATCATTAAAATAAAGCCATTTCCTATTTGCGTTCTGAGCGCTT
>CAMKAB010000067.1 GCA_946410375.1 uncultured Spirochaetaceae bacterium | reverse complement strand
ACGGGATGAGTCTGCCGAAGTCTTTTTCAGAAAACGGATCATACTCTGATAATTTCAAGAGGGATTCCGGAAACGGCGGTCCGGGAGAAAAAGAGAAAAAAAGCGCACCTGATTATTCGCGTTTTGATGAGAACAGTCCTTTTGAATGGGGGTATTGCGTAGAGTTCTTGCTCAGGTTAATGAATGCAAAACAGGATGTAAGTCTTTTTGATAAAAACGCTTATCTGGCTGAGTTGAAAAAATCGGGTTCTTCCGTCGTCTGTATTCAAAGCGGGAGTATTGTCAAGGTTCATGTTCATACATTTGAACCTGATAAGGTGATAGCCCTATCTTTGAAATACGGGGAGTTCCTTTCTTTCAAACTTGAGAATATGTGTTTGCAACATAACGAAATGAGTGATGAACTTTACGAGATGTCAGCCACTGTTCTGCCCGCCGCGGAAGATGAAGAAAAAGAAGAAAAGGAAACGTGGGGAAATGAGGAGGATTTAGGTATAATAGTTCTTTCTCCCGATAGAGGCTTTTCTGATTTGCTGTCGTCTTTTCCCGGAACGCATGTTGTTTCATCTTCCGGGGGCGAGATCGCTTCCGATGCAAAAGAGTGCGTAGCCCTCTGCAAAAAAATAAGGACGGGAAAGATTGCCGTCCTCGTGTCCGATTCCGAATTGTACGAGCGCCTGAAGAAGGAGACGCTCCCGGATAATGCGGCTTTGATTCGGTGCAACGGGATAACGGATGTTTATTTCGCTCTTGCTATGGACGCGGAAACGGATGCGGATAAGCGTATTGAAAGCTTTTCGGAAATTATTAAAAAAAGCTCTTCCTTTTGCGTGAAAAACAGTCTTCCGGCGGTTTGGGATGTCTTAAAGAGAGAAGCGAAGCGTCTCGAAGAAGGGGCTGTGGCAACTGTTTTCGTACCGAAAGAGAGTTCTGAAAGTTATGAGAAGTTCCTTTCCGAGTCGTTTCCCGGTTTTGAAGTGTATTGCAATCCGATTTTGACGAATGATGATAAGGTTTTTATCGGTATAATTTGAGATTGTTTGAGCGTATTTTGTTTTGTAGTAAGAAGTTGCTCTGCTTTATTGAGCGAGTCTGAAACAATGTGGGATAAGATTACGGATAAAGAAATGATTTGCGGCGCGCAAGGCGCGGCATGAAGAAACTTCGGGGGTTATTGTTAAAGCATGTTATTATTGTTGATTTCTCTTTTTTTAACGCTCTTTGTTCTCTTACCATGTGTCTACCTTTATCTTATTGCATTGAAACAATTTAAAATACTTTTAGTACGAAGCGATAAGTCCAAATGGTCAAGAGAATGCAGCATTACCGATGATCCGGAGCAGCTCTCCATGTATAACGAGGGTTTGAGCTGGGGAAAAAAGAACGAAAAGTTGAAAAAAGACGTCTCCATAGAGAACGACGGTTTTAAATTGTACGGTGAATACTTTGATTTCGGGTACGAAAGGGCAGTTGTAATCGTGGCGGGAAGAACCGAGGGGCTTTACTATTCGTATTATTTTGCCGAGCCGTACGTCAGAGCGGGGTACAATGTTCTTGTGATAGATAATCGTTCGCACGGGCTATCGGAAGGCGTATATAACGCTCTCGGTTTGAAGGAATATCGCGATATACTGAGTTGGTGTCGTTATTTACATGATATGCAAGGAATTATTGAAGTAATTTTACACGGCATATGTATCGGTTCGGCAGCGTCTTTTTATGCGCTTGTTTCGCCTGAGTGTCCGTCCTATCTGGTGGGAATGACGGGAGAAGGCATGTACACCACGTTCGCCGAGTCCTTTAAGGAGCACCTGAGGGAGGATAAGAGGCCGGTTTTTCCTTTTGCCCGGTTCTTCTTCGGTATCGTGAAGAGAAAAATCGGCGTGGATGCGGTGAAGAACGGTCCCGAAAAATGCATGAAAGATCTGAAAGAGGATAAAAAGATCCTTTTCCTGCATAGTAAAGAGGATTTATATTCTTTACCTGAAAAGACTTATAAGATGTTTGAGAAGTGCCCCGCAAAGAAAAAGAATTTCGTTTATTTTAACAAGGGCAGACATTCTTTTGTGAGGATAAACAACAAAACAGCTTACGATGATGCAATAGTGCGGTTTTGGAAATAAAAACCGGTGCTATATTCGCCGGGTGGTTGTACGGTGGTTATATAGTGTAAAACAGCTCGATTCCGGTGGTCGGTGCTATATTTGCAGGGTGGTTGTACGGTGGTTATACAGTGTAAAACAGTCCGATTCCGGTGGTTTCGCGTATGATGTTTTTTGCAAATACGGAAATCGACGTACAGTTACCGAAGAGTTTAATCCGCAGAAGATATTTATGTCTGTTAATGTGTTTCTTTGTAAACACGATTGACACGAACAATAATTTTTTTTTATCATAATACCAAACGCGATTCCCGTTTATTCAGAGGGTTGCGTAAGTCGTGAATAGAATAAGCGCGCTTCTCGGAGCGGTTTATTGTATTCTCAAAAATAAGGGGGATAATATGAATATTATCTTGATTATCCTTCTTTGTCTTGGATGTATGGGGTTAGGATGGTTTTTCCGATACCTGTATGGCAAACTAAAGTTAACTTCCGTTGAGCAGAAAGCAATCAGACTGAACGACGAAGCTATAAAAGAAGCCGAAGCTAAAAGCAGGGAAATACTTTTAGAAACAAGAGATAAACTTTTGCAGGAGAGCTTACAGCAGGAAAAAGAAGAGCATGAAAGACGTGCGGAACTACAGAAATATGAGCGAAGACTCCAGCAAAAAGAGGAAAATCTTGATAAAATAAAGGTCGAACTTGAAGGCGTAAAAGCAGAGCAACAAGATAAAGAAGCGAAATTAGCGGAGAGAGCGAAAGTTTTAGAAACAAGCGAAGAAAGATGGGAGAAAGAGCTTGAACGCGTTTCTTCCATGACACGTGACGAGGCTAAAAACGTTCTTTTGGAAAGAATGGAGAAGGCGGCTCGTTTGGACGGTCAGGCGCTGGTGAATAAGATTGAAGCGGAAACGGAAGCCCGTGCGGATAAGGTTGCGCGAGATATTATCGTTACGACAATCCAGAGAATCGCTACGGATGTTGTGTCCGAAGCCACGGTGAGTTCGGTAAGCCTTCCTTCGGATGAGATGAAAGGCAGAATTATCGGACGCGAAGGAAGAAATATCAGGGCGTTGGAAACGCTCACCGGAGCGGATATTATCATTGATGATACTCCGGAAGCGGTTGTTATTTCCTGTTTTGATCCGGTGCGTAAGGAAATCGCAAGGGTTTCTCTTGAGCGTCTTGTTCAGGACGGAAGAATACATCCGGCGAGAATTGAAGAAGTTGTAACGAAGGTTACGAAAGAAGTTAATCATATTGTTGCTGAGGAAGGCGAGAAGGTGTGCTTCGACCTCGGATTTACCAATATGAGTCCCGAGATGGTTCGTGCGTTGGGACGCCTGTTCTTCAGAACAAGCTACGGACAGAATGTCCTTTCACATTCGCGGGAAGTTTCAATAATCTCGTCGATGATTGCGGCGGAGGTTGGAGCGGATGTGGAAATCGCCCGTCGCGGAGGACTTTTGCACGACATCGGTAAGGGAATTGTTTCAGAGAGCGAAGCGGGTCATGCGGAAATGGGTGCGGACCTTGCCCGAAGGCTCGGAGAAGAAGCGAGAGTGGTGAACGCCATCGCTTCTCACCACGGCGATGTCGAACCTGTTTGCATTGAGAGTACGATTGTGCAGATAGCCGATGCTATCAGCGCATCCCGTCCCGGTGCGAGAAGGGAGTCTTTGGACAATTATATTAAACGTTTGGAGAGTCTTGAGCATATTGCAACTTCGTTCGACGGGGTTGAGAAGGCTTTTGCTGTTCAGGCGGGAAGAGAATTGAGGATTCTTGTTAATTCGAATACTGTTTCGGACGATACCGCAAAGGATATGGCGCGCGGAATTGCGAACAGAATTGAAGCGGAGTTGCGTTATCCCGGAAGAATTAAGGTTACGATCATCAGGGAAATGCGTGCGGTAGAATATGCAAGATAAGATTATCACAACCCTGTTGCTGGGAGACGTTTATGGCGAGCCCGGCGTCAGGGCTGTTTTTTTAAAGTTAAAGACGCTCATAGACAAATATCATGCCGATTATGTAATTGCAAACGGGGAGAATGCGTTCGGAGGGTTCGGCTTGTCTGTTGACAATATGAACACGCTCTTTTCGTCCGGCGTGAATGTTATCACTTCCGGCAATCATATTTGGCAGAACGAGGAAATTCTTCCGTATCTTGATGAAGAGAAGAACCTTCTGCGTCCTGCGAATTATCCCTCTCTCGCTTGCGGACACGGATATGCGGTTTATAAGGATATCGGGGTTATAAATCTGATCGGCAGACAGTTTCTTTTATCCGTTGATGATCCGTTTAAAACGGGGCTTGATATTGTGCGGCGTTTGAAAACGCAGGTGAAGAACATCTTTGTGGATTTTCATGCGGAGAGCACCGAGGAAAAAGAGGCTCTCGGATATTTTCTGAACGGGCAGGTTACCGGTTTTGTCGGAACGCATACTCATGTTCAAACTGCGGACGAGCGTATTTTGTCTGGAGGCACGGCTTATATCACCGATTTGGGTATGTGCGGTCCTGAAAATTCGGTGATTGGAGGAGATGCGGAAGTGTCTATCCGTAAGCAGAAAACGCAGATGCCGATTAAGGCTAAGGTTTCGGAGAACAGTGGCGTGATAAACGGCGTGGTTGTCAGGAGCAACGCTCTGACGGGGGAAGCGATTTCCATTACGAGAATAACGGATTACGCTTAGACGTATTCGAAAGGGCTGAAACCCGGTTTTCGTGTGTTCCCGGTGAATATCGGGAGGAGTTTCCCTAATAATTCTATGAAAAAAGAACCGATTACTCATATTCTTACACAAAGAGGTCTCGCGGAAAATGCAGATAAAGCGGTGGCGCTTGTTGTGTGTAAAAATGTATATGTGAACGGTGAGCTTTGCACAAACCCGAAGCAGGTTTTCGGGAAAGATGTCGCAATTGACATATTGTATCCGAAATTCGTTTCAAGGGGAGGATTTAAGCTGGAAAGGGCGCTCGAGGCTTTTCAGATTGATGTGAAGGGGAAAACGATCCTTGATGCCGGCTCTTCAACCGGTGGATTTACTGATTGCCTGCTCCAAAGGGGGGCGGAGGCGGTTCATGCTGTTGATGTGGGGTTTAATCAGCTCTCTTATAATCTCAGAAACGATAGCCGGGTGATTGTGCACGAAAAGCAGAATATCATGACGCTGGAAGCTGATTCGTTGGAACCTCCGGCGGATATTGCCACGGCGGATCTTTCCTTTCGCTCAATTCGCGGGGCGGCGAGTCATATTCTCTCTCTTACAAAGGAACGCATGCTTATCGTGTTGATAAAACCACAGTTTGAGGTTCCGAAAGAATGCGAGGGCTTCCACGGAGTGGTTGATGATCCCCGGCTACTGAAAGACACGCTTACCGGGGTTTTTGAAGCGCTACTGGCGGATGGAGTTGGGATTTATAATGCTGTTCAGTCTCCGATAAAGGGACGTAAGGGAAATACGGAGTATCTTGCGTTGCTGAAAGATATGTCTCCTTTTGCGATGAGCTCTGAGGACTTTCTGACGTGTCTTTCGCTGTGAAAAAGG
>CAMKAB010000066.1 GCA_946410375.1 uncultured Spirochaetaceae bacterium | reverse complement strand
GAAGCGATAGCACCGATTCAGGAAGAAAGCGCATACAGCTTGGGACTGAGCGGAATGCAGATTATGAGGTACGTTCTTCTTCCTCAGGCGGCTTCCGTGAGCGCTCCGGCATTTGTTGCGAATGTTATTTTCCTTCTGAAAGAAACAAGCGTTTTTTCCGCTATCAGTTTGATGGATTTGATGTTTACGGCAAAGGATCTCATCGGCTTGTATTACAATACAACGGAGAGTCTGTTCCTATTGGTTGTGTTTTATCTTATTATTCTTCTTCCGGTTTCAATAATCGGCAGTGTCATTGAAAGGAGATTGCGTTATGCCTGATTTGGGACTTGATGTTCTCTTAAAAGGAAAGAACTTCGAGAGGCTTCTTGAAGGACTGGGAGTCTCACTTAAAATCAGTTTGATATCAATTCTGATAAGTATCTTTTTCGGGATTCTGCTTGGAATACTCAGACAGCGCGAGAACGCGTTTTTGAAGTTTGTAATGCGGCTTTATTTGGAAGTTATACGCATTATGCCGCAACTTGTCCTGCTTTTTATTGTTTACTTCGGTTCTTCGCGTTCTTTAGGCTGGAACGTGTCCGGAGAGACGGCATCCGTGATTGTTTTTTCCCTCTGGGGCGCCGCCGAGATGAGCGATCTGGTGAGAGGTGCGCTTATCAGCATTCCTCTTCATCAGTTTGAAAGCGCTTCGGCTTTGGGGTTGGAAAAAATGCGGGTTTATCTGTTTGTGATTCTTCCTCAAGCGGTGAGAAGGCTTATTCCGCCGGCGATAAACCTTGTAACGAGAATGATTAAGACAACCGGTCTTGTGCTGATGATAGGAGTTGTGGAGGTCTTAAAGGTTTCTCAGCAGATTATCGAAGCTAATCGTATGAAAAGTCCGAATGCTGCGTTCGGAGTGTATCTGACTGTGCTTTTACTCTATTTTGTCGTGTGTTGGCCTATCAGCATGCTGGCGGGAAAGCTTGAAAAAAGATGGGGGTAAAGGATGTCGGAAGTGGTATTGGAAATATCGCATTTGCACAAGGTTTATGAGAATGCCGCGGTGATTGAAGACTTGAGTTTAACGGTGCATAAAGGCGAGGTTATTGTGATTGTCGGGCCCAGCGGCTGCGGTAAGAGCACGTTGCTGAGATGTATAAACGCTTTGGAGACTTTTCAAGGGGGAGAAGTGACGTTGCACGGCGAGAGCGTGAGCAAAAAGAGCAAGGATTTGCCCGGAATCAGACAGAAAATCGGAATGGTGTTTCAGAATTATGAGCTTTTTCCGCATTATACCGTGCTTGAAAATATTATGCTCGCTCCGGTAAAGGTGCAAAAACGAAAGAAGAGCGACGTTCGGGAGGAAGCTCTTGCATTGCTCAAAAGGGTTGGGTTGGATAATAAGGCGGATTCGTACCCCCGACAGCTTTCGGGAGGTCAGAAACAACGTGTGGCGATAGTGCGGGCGTTGTGCATGCATCCCGAGGTGCTTCTGTTTGATGAGGTTACGGCTGCCCTTGATCCCGAAATGGTGAGAGAGGTTTTGGAAGTGATTCTCGATTTGGCGAATCAGGGAAGGACTATGCTGGTGGTAACCCATGAAATGCAGTTTGCAAGGGCGATTGCTGACAGGGTTGTTTTTCTTGATGAAGGAGGAATATGCGAAGAGGGAACGCCGGATTCTTTCTTCGATAATCCGAAAACGGATCGTGCTAAAAGGTTTTTGAATACTTTTACTTTTGAGCGAAAAAACACGGTAATGCGATAAAGTGATAACGTGACGGCGAAAAGGTTTAATAATGCGATAATGCGATAACGTGACGGCGAAAAGGTTTAATAATGCGATAAATATGTTCTTTCGTATATTCCGCATTCGTTATATTCAATGGAAGGCGTAACCGATTGTTCGTATGCGGAATCAGCACTTGTTGTTTTACGGTATCTATATGATTGTCGTATATGCCTGCCGAACATGGAGGAATTCAGACCTGCGTACGAGCGGCTTTGTTTCATGTTATTCCTATTGTGCTGCTTCGCTGTTCGCCTGCAAGTACGCGGATATCTTTCAGTATGATGAACGAGCGGCTTTGTTATTCCGCTGTCATGCTTCGAGTCGGAATTATGATTAAAAGAAATTATGGGAGGAAAAAATGAAGAAGAGAGTAAAAACGGTTTTTTTATTGCTTCTTGTATCTTCGCTTGTTTTTTTGTTCGTTTCATGCGGAAAAAAACAGGTTCGTAATAACGCTTCTTCGACAGTTTACCGTACAGTCGAAGAAATCAAAAAGAGCGGCGTAATCAATATCGGTGTTTTTTCCGATAAAAACCCGTTCGGATATGTTGACGAGTACGGAGAGTATCAGGGTTATGATGTTTATTTCGCGCGTCGCATAGGTCGGGATTTGGGAGTGGACGTTTCTTTCGTTTCCACGGAGGCGGCGAACAGGGTGGAATACTTGGAAACGGGAAAGGTTGATATTGTTTTGGCGAACTTTACAGTAACCCGGGAACGCGCCGAAAAGGTTGATTTCGCACTGCCGTATATGAATGTGGCTTTGGGAGTCGTGTCTCCGAATCGGCGGGTTATAACCGATCTTTCGGTGCTCGGTCCGAAAGACGAGGTGATTGTGATTTCAGGCACAACCGCGGAGGATTATTTGACACGGAATCATCCCGAAATCAAGCTGCAAAAATACGACACGTATGCGAATGCGAAAAATGCTTTGGAGAACGGCAATGCTGTGGCATGGGCGAATGACAATACCGAGGTGATTGCGTATGCGTTGCAAAATCCGGGATATACGGTGGGCATTCCTTCTCTCGGAAGCCAGGACACCATCGCTCCCGCCGTATCGAAGGGAAATGAAACCTTGCTGACTTGGATTAACGATGAAATCAGGTCTTTGGCATCCGAGAATTTCTTCCATAAAGACTACGAGGAAACGCTTGTGGAGACTTACGGGCTTGATTTTGAGGAAAGCCTGGTGCTTGAAGGTGGAGAAAAGACTTCGCAGAAGTGAGACCGAAGCGGAGTGCTGTTTTGAAAACGAAAAGACGGCATACTATCCCGGTCGCAATCGGATTTTATCGGTAATCCGGATAAGATGTGTGAATAGTCCGTGAATTCGCACAAAAAAAACTGTCCGTTTTGCGTTTTGAACGCATTTCCGGACAGTTTTTTCTTCTAAAAGCGTGAAGTTGAAATTTCAATTTGTTATTTTTTGCGGGATTGCGTGTCCCCTTTGTAAAACGCGTTGTCGGGTGCGTTTTCGCATTCGGTAAACCCGCTGTTTACGCCTCAGCTCAATGAAAAACGCATTGCGGGATTACGCTTCCTCTCCGCTTACGCATCCGGAAAACGCTTTGCTGGATTACGCGTTCCCCCGCAAAACACATTGTCGGGTGCGTTTTCGCATTCGGTAAACCCGCTGTTTACGCCTCAGCTCAATGAAAAACGCATTGCGGGATTACGCTTCCTCTCCGCTTACGCATCCGGAAAACGCTTTGCTGAATTATACTTCCGAGCCCGATAAGAACGCCTTTTTGTTGAGTTCCGTAAACTTGGGCGGAACGCTTTCCTCAATGGCGGAGAGCCATTCTTCCTTAGTAAAGTCGAAGTACTTGGAAAGGCGACCCAAAAGAACGAGGTTTACGCACTTCGGACTACCCGCTTTAAGAGCAAGGCTTAAGTCATCGTTCGGCATAACGGCAAGGTTCATATCTTTTATTTTTCTGATAATATCCTCCGGGTATGTCGCGGCGCCGGTTATAACGGGCATCGGGTTTATTTCCTGCGTGTTTGTGATAATCACTCCGTCTGTTTTAAGATACTCCGCGTATCTTGCCGCTTCCAGGAGTTCAAACGAGAGAATGATGTCCGCTCCGCCCTTGTCTATGATGGGTGAGTAAACCTTGTTTTTATTGTATCTGACGTATGTTACAACGCTTCCTCCGCGCTGGCTCATCCCGTGCACTTCCGAGACCTTGACATCGTAGCCCGCTTTGATAAAGAGGGAACCGAGGAGCTTGCTGGCGAGCAATGTGCCTTGTCCGCCTACGCCTACAATCATTATGTTTCCGCTGTCTTTCGATACCATGTTTTCCCCCTTTCCTTATATAGCGCCGGTTTTGCACAGGGCGGAACAAACCTTGCACCCGGTGCATTGAGTGCTGTCTATTACGGCTTTTTTATCGGAAATGCTGATAGCCGGGCATCCGACTTGCATACAGGCCTTGCAACCGATGCATTTTGCGGAATCAACCTGAATAGGTCCCGGGTGCTTGACTGTTTTCAAGAGGGCGCACGGTCTTCTGGAAATGATAACGGAAACGCCTTCCGTTTCTTTCGCGGTAAGTTCCTTAACCGCCTTGTCGCACTCGGCGATATTGTACGGATCAACGACCCGTATGTTCCTGACTCCGATGCTTTTGCACAGTTCCTCGAGGTTTATTTTCGCGGCGGGGTCTCCTTTAAGGTTGAAGCCCGTGGTGGGGTTCTGCTGGTGACCCGTCATGCCGGTGGTTGAATTGTCCAGTATCACGATAAGCGAATTTGATTCGTTATAAACGGCGTTTACAAGTCCGGTAATACCGGAATGCATGAACGTTGAGTCTCCTATGACCGCCGCAGTTTTGAGTGTTTTCGTTGATTCGGGTATAACCGCATCGGATATGAGCGATTCGCTTCCCTCATTGCCTGAACTTTCCGCAAGACTGCGGGCTTTGTTAAAACCGTGCAGACCTGAAACAGACGCACCCATGCAGATTGTCGTGTCTATCGCCGAAAGCGGAGCCATGGCTCCGAGCGTGTAGCACCCGATGTCTCCCATAACCATAAGACGGTTTTTCTTCAGCACGTAGTACATTCCTCTGTGAGGACAGCCTGCGCACATCACAGGCGGACGCATGGGAACATTTTCCGTAAAAGTCCTGCTGTCCGGTAATTTTACGCCGGGAACGCCTTCCGAAAGCAAAACGGACGCAATGTAATTCTGGGAAAACTCGCCGATGTTTGTGAACTTTTCTTTTCCGATCACATTAACGCCGATATTCTTGCAATGCGTTTCAATGAAAGGATCAAGTTCTTCTACAACGTAAACTTTTCCGACCGATGCGGCGAAATCCCGGATTTTTTTAACAGGCATAGGGAAGGCGAGTCCGATTTTCAAAACAGGGAAAGCGTCTCCCAGAACTTCTTTCAGGTATTCGTAACTTGTCCCGCTTGTGATGAAACCTATGCTCCGGTCGTTCCCGTCTTCAATTCTGTTCAAAGTGCAGTCTTCCGCCCATTCGCTTATGTCTTTTATGCTTTTTTCCACTATCGGATGACGTTTTTTCGCCATTCCGGGCATCATAACGTATTTTTGAATGTTCTTTTCGTAGGCTTTCGCCACAGGTGTTACCCTATCGGATAACGTAACTTTCCCCTGGCAGTGAGCCGTTCTTGTGCACATTCTGACGAGTACCGGAGTGTCGTATTTTTCCGATATTTCATATGCTTCTTTTACAAAGGAGAGCGCTTCGGCGGAATCGGAAGGTTCAAGCATGGGAATCTTGGCAGCTTCGGCATAATGGCGCGAGTCCTGTTCGTTTTGAGACGAATGCATTGCAGGGTCGTCCGCTACGCCTATAACCAAACCTGCGTTTACTCCCGTGTACGAAAGTGTGAAGAGCGGGTCCGCCGCAACGTTCAGTCCAACATGCTTCATGCAGGAAAGAGCTCTTGC
>CAMKAB010000065.1 GCA_946410375.1 uncultured Spirochaetaceae bacterium | reverse complement strand
ATTACCCTCTTCGGGATAAGCAAGCGTTCTCCCGTTAAAAGCCATCCACTGCAAGCGCATATTGTTTCTTTCTGCAATAAGCCGCGCATACACCCGACCGAGTCCCTTATATTCCCCATCCTCAAATAACCAGTCTGACGGGCAAGGGGTGAAATCATTCGTAAAGCTATCCCCTATCACGCACCATTTTTTTCCGTATAACGGATTGTAATTCTTACTGAAATTATCATTCTGCATAGCAAATCCTCTATTTTTATTATATTAATTTCACTTTTTTATCTTTTATTATCGTCCGCCTGTAATCATCCGTTCTTAATCGTCCTACCGTTCTTTCATTTCCGCTTTACCGTGTTTAAAAGTTTGTCCCAGCTTCTATAATCGTACATCTCTCCGATTTTCGCATAGCCTGTTTTCGAACGAAAGATACAAATAAGTCATTTTCCCCTATCACGGCTCTCCTAAAAGAAATTTTTCAAAGGCTATTTGCTCTTCGCTTACGGTTTCGCTCTTCTTTTTATCGCCCTTGCCGTTTCCGCCGTTTTTTTTACTTTCCCGTACATTCTGCAAACTTCGCTCTATTTTCTCTTTTACCACTGATGCAATATCCCGCTCACGCGGCGAAGCCTTTCCTCTTTCAAGCGTGCCGTCGCTTGCGTTATCCGAATCACCGTTCATACCGAAAACCCCGGTCCGTTCCCGGTCGGTCTTCCGCTCGCCTTCCCCGTTCACACCTCTATTCCTTAAACAAGACGGAAATAACAAGACACTAATAATTAAAATCAACGCAAGCAAAATCTTCTTCATAAACCCACAACAAATATTATCACACAAAAGAAAAGATATATCATCCAAAATTTTTTTTAATAATTTAAAAAAAGCGATTGACAAAAAATCCGAGATGTTATAGTTTTATTTCTGTTGATTGGGATCTTGGTGAAGCTGGTTATCACGCCACCCTGTCACGGTGGAGGCCACGGGTTCGAGCCCCGTAGATCTCGCTAATCACGAATGTCTGTCGCAGAAATGCGGCAGATTTTTTTTCAAACCCTCTAGACTTCCGAAACCGAGGCTTGCGCAAAACCGCTTCGATAAACACATACGATAACACGTAACACACAGATATCTGATGGCGGTTTATGCATTTTGGGAGATTTATACATCTGATGACGATTCCCGATATTCCCGACTCATATGCTCTTATGTTTGACTAACTCCTCTTAAAATTATGAAAACCTGAGCAAATAGAAAAATATCATCTGCAGAATTCCGTGAACGACTTACTCCAAGTCCCTTTTCAAATCCTCAATCAATTCATTGCTTTTCTTAAAAGATAGACTCAGCATATTCAGCAGTTCCGACGAGTTATAACTTATTTTCTCTTCTTTTACAAACGGATTTTTGATGTCCAGATTAAAACCGTTTTCCCGAATCCCGTCAATGTCCGCCTTCCAGGCCTGCCCGTTTTCAATGCGGTTATTCCACCATTCTTTAAGCGAAGCAAACTCGCCCTTCCTAATCGGCTTTGTTTTTGAATAAGCCTTCTGTCCCGAAGGAAGTTTATGCTCCCAATACCAGATTTCACGAGTCGGCTCCCCCTTTGTAAAAAACAAGAGATTCGTAGCGACACTGGCATAAGGCTGAAAAACAGAATTCGGCAATCGCACAATTGTATGAACATTGCATACTTTCAAAAACTCCTCGCGGATTCTCTCTTTTACCCCGTCTCCCGTCAATGAGCCGTCAGGCAAAACTATCGCCGCCCGTCCGCCATCACGAAGATAACGTATCATCAAAAGCAAAAACAGGTCCGCGCTTTCCGTTGTCCTGAATTGAGTTGGATAATTTGTCTCAACACCATCCGAAACACTCGCACCGAAAGGCGGATTTGCGAGAATAACATCAACCTTATCTTTGGCACCGATACTTGTGTACTCGCGATTCAGGCTATCGCCGTTAACAACATTAGGAACCTCAATATCGTGCAAAATCAAATTGGTTACGCAGAGCATAAAAGGTAGAGGCTTTAATTCCTGACCCCGAATAGTATTTTCAAGAGTCTTCAAATCTTCAACGGAATGAACATCTTTCGCCCTGATATTTTCAATTGCACTCGTTAAAAAACCGCCCGTACCACAAGCCGGATCCAGTACCTTTTCTCCTAAACGAGGATTAACTATTTCCGTCATGACTTCAGTAACGGCTCGCGGAGTATAGAATTCCCCGTAATTTCCGGCACTCTGCAAATCACGCAAAAGACTTTCGTAAATATCTCCAAACGTATGGCGGTCTTCGCTGGCATTAAAGTCAATCTCATTCAGCTTGTTTACAACCTGACGAATAATCGTCCCGTTTTTCATATAGTTATTAGTGCCTGCGAAAATATCACGTATTAGAACAGCCCTCTTATTTACACCTCCGGCACCATCTGAGACATCAAGATTTTGCAGTCCGGGAAAAAGCTCATTGTCCACAAAAGCCTTCATAGCATCTCCGGTAATACCCTCGGTATCCCCCGCCCAAGTGCGCCACCTCAAACGTTCGGGAATCACAGAAACAAAGTCATCATTCAACAGCTCCATCTCCGCATCCTTATCGTCCAGAACCTTGAGCGTAATCATCCAGCCCAGCTGTTCTATTCTCTGCGCGTCGCCTGAGACTCCGGCGTCCTTGCGCATTATGTTTTGAAGCGTCTTTATAATTCCTGATATGTTTGGCATATGTGCCCTCCTAAGGTCGTTTTAAGTGTTTTCATCACCTCGCCTGCCTATCGGCAGACAGATTCAGGTCAGACTTTTCTATTGTCCTTATCATCCTATCAAAATCAGAATCTATTTTCTGAGTCCTGTTAAAAATTTCACATTCGGCAAAAGCCTTATTATCCGCATCTTTTCGGGAGACTTTACTATTTTCTTCAAGAATATCGTACTTACGAAATTCAAGAAATTCATTAACACTGGCAGCGAATTGCTCCATACTAGGAGGGGAAGGCCTTCCCCTCGCTCCCAAGCAAGTCGCTACACGAATTGTACCTGCAAGCAATGCCGATTCGCTATGCTTTATTGCTTGTCCGCTACCCCATCTGCGGGGACACCCCGCAACGCCCCGGAAACATTATTCAAAAGGCCGGTTTAACGTATTGAACTATCCGATTTTTTCGGATAGTTATATTTTTTGAACTGCCGAGAAATCCTCGGTAATTGCTATCTTGTGGACTATTTCCATTTTGGAAACAGTTGCTTTATTTCTCCTCAAAAGCATCTTGTAATATACTTTGCATAAGTTGTTTTGCCAGTTGCTCACGTTCTGTGATTTGATTTTCTAATTCGGTTACTTTTGCGAGTAAGGATTCCACTTTGTTTACGATTTCTTCTTGCTCTTTTAATGGGGGAAGTGGAAATACAAATAAACCTAATCTCTTTGAAGACAAACCTTGAATACCCATTCCTTTAGCTTGGGACTCGATATAACCCGAAAGTTTATAAAAAAACAAAATAAAATAATAAAATCTAAGATTTATAGGGTAATAAAAGCGCAACCTATGAACGTGATTTTGGTAACAAACGGAGTAATCATAATTCCAAATCGCTGCTCTACCTACATCGCCACCTTCGCAAACTAATAAGTCACCTTTTTTTATAGAGTATTTCCTTATTTCATCCTCTGTAAATCTCATTTCTTTTACATTATCAAAATCAAAAAAATCCCAATAAAGATTAGACGTTGTAATATATTTCCTTATAATATTTCCTTTATTGTTAACTCCATTTAATGTTTTTCCTGTTTTGTGTTCAAATAAGTCATCCAACCTTACCCATTTCCAGCTTTCTGGAATTTCAAATAGTTTTTCGTCATCCGTGATTGGAGATAATTTTTTTTGCTTTTTCTTATTGTCTCGTTCCTTACTGATATGTTCAAACAATGCTTCTACATCATAGTAGGGATCGCCTTTGATTACAGGGTGTGTTTTTCTCCAATCCTCAGTTAGCTTTCCTTCTATGGCATCTTGAAGGATGTTTTGACGGAGAAGCTTAGCATACTTTTTTTGTGATTCAATTTCTTCAAAGAACTGTTCCGTTTTCTGTAATTGCAAAGATATCTTTTTAACTATCTCCTGCTGCGTCTGTAAATCGGGAATTGTAATTTCCAAAGGGAGCAGATGCTTAGGCTTTATTTCTGTTTTGATTCCGCCTTTTACTTGCTTTTGCAGAGCAGAAATAAATGCAGGACTTTTTACAAAAAACTTAAAATAATCTAAATCAACTTTGGAACTGTCAAATGTATAAGAAGAATAATGAATTGTGGCGCAGACAGGTTCATCTCCTTTATAAACCGTAACGGCTCCCTTTGCTACATTGATTCCGGAAATTACCAAATCTCCTGGATGAACGATAATCATATCGGTTTTGGTAGGCTTGTCTGAAAGATGAATTGTCCCAGAAAAATCAATTTTATCGAGGCGTTTGCATTTTGAAACCTTATCATCATCGGGCTTGTACCGACCTTCACGTTCTGTGAGAAATTCCCCTATTTTCACCTTTTTCCATTGAGTCATTTTCCCGCCTCTTCTTTATTTGACAGACCTTGTTCGATTTCTTCAATGGTGGGCATTGTGCCATCCACTTTCTCAGGGTAGAGCTTTGCGAGTTCGTATTCTGAAATTCCCAATGGCTGGCTGCTTGATTCAAGAGCATACTGGGCAACAAGATTGTCTTTTTGCTTGCAAACCAAGAGACCTATTGTTGGATTATCTCGGCCTTCTTTTCGTAAGATATGATTGCAGGAAACAACATATCCGCCTAGCTGACCCACATCAGAAAAATCAAATTCTCCGATTTTAACTTCAACTACTACATAGCAGGAAAGGCTCAAATTATAAAAAAGCAAATCAATGAACTTTTCCTTTTCGCCAATCTGAAGTCGGTATTCTTTGCCAACATAGGCAAAGCCGGTTCCAAGCTCAAGCAAAAACTGAGTTATGTTATTGAGTAGCGCGTCTTTTAATTTTCGTTCGTTGTATTTTGTTGTTATCCCTGTAAAAGCAAAATTGTATGGGTCTTTTGTAAGTTCCTGTGCCAAGTCACTTGTTTCTTCCGGAAGTGTGTTCTTGAAATTTGTTAGCGCCTTTCCCTGTCTCTCATACAAATCTGTGCCGATGAAGTTGAGCAATGTATCTCGGCTCCAGCCATTTTCTACAGTCTGATGAACAAAAAACAAGGCTTTTTGAGGCTGATTTTGAAATTTATCGATTAAAACCCTATGATGCCCCCAAGGGATTGAGAAAATATCTGCTGCAATTTGCTCAACAAGTTGTTGAGTAATTGCCTTATTATTATCTATTTGCTCCACAACTTGTGGAGTCTTTTCCAAATATGACTGATATAGAAGATAGAAATTCTTCATATAAAGAAGATTCGTAGTGGAAAAACATGTTGACTCCGGGTTCTGCTCCTTTAAATCACGGCTAAGATTTTTCATAAAGCCGCTTCCCCATTTGCTTTCCGCCTTCATGCTTACAATGTCTTTACCTAAGTCATAATAAAAATGAAGCATTTCATCATTTACTTTAAGAGCAGCTTTTATCTGGCTTTTCCGATACCGGGAAGAAAGGGTTTTTATCCAGTTTTTGTATTCTTTATCTAAAATTATTATTGATGTTCCCATAAGTTTTCCTCTTGTTTACTCCTCTTCCTCCAAGAATTACGCCAGTTTTTTCGGAGT
>CAMKAB010000064.1 GCA_946410375.1 uncultured Spirochaetaceae bacterium | reverse complement strand
GTTGTTTACTTTTTTTTGATTAGTACTTTGTGCAATTAATCCTATTTATCAAAAAAACACGAAAAACAACAATTTTCTGACAATACATTTAAATTCAATAAAAACAAATAAAAACGAAAACGAATTATGTAAGTATAAATCAAAAAGACACACTAAAAACTGTAAAGTTACCATAGAAAGCGGAAATCACGCTCTTTGAGCTCTTTAAGCTTTTTTAACACTCGCATCTTTAAAAACAACGGTGTACGTGCTATTATCCATGGTATGGAAAACGAAACTTTATTCACAAAAATCAGAGACGGAGAAATACCGTCGAAAAAACTCTATCAGGATGAGCTCTGCTTTTCAATTTTGGACATCAACCCCATCAACAAGGGACATGCGCTGGTAATTTCCGCCAAACCGTATAAAAATATCGGAGAATGTCCGGAAGAAACGCTCTGTCACATGATCACAATTGCCAAGCGGATAGAATCGCGCATGAGAGATGCTTTGAAGTGCAACGGCTCCAACATCATCATCAATAACGACCCCGCGAGCGGACAGGAAGTACCGCATCTGCATATTCATGTTGTGCCGCGATACAGCGGCGATGGCAAGACAGTAGTCTCCAGGAAAGAATCTTATGCAGACGGCGAGATGGATAAAATGCAGGAGACTCTTAAGATATGAGCACGTCGCTAGATAAACACACCTGTCTGAATTGCAGGTTTTATCAAAAAGGCGCTCACTATGATTGCAAAGAAAACACGGACGAACTTGTTATCTATAAGGACAGGCCCAACTTCTGCGATTTCTTTGTCTTAAAAGAAGGCGCACTTTCTACTGATAGCGCCTCCGCGGCAGGTTCGTCTACAGATGACGCATTCTCGCAAAAAACCTCTGCTTCCCGAGCGGAAGCAGAGGCTCTGTTTAACTCTTTTTTCAATAATTAAGAGGCGAAACTTATTTCACAGAAAAACAAAACCGTATTTGCCAAATTACTGAATGAATTCTAGTACATCTTAGCAATAACGAAATTTTTAAACCGGGTGGGGAGCAGTTTTATTAAGAACGCATAAATCTTATATTGAAGCCCGACTGCGACCCTTATTTTCGGTCTTTTTCTGTGCGCCATCTTAAAGAAAACTTTTGCAACGTCAATCGGATTCGATCCCCTCTGCTCCGACTTTTCCATATTTGAAACGGATTCCTTACATTTTCCGTAGTACGGACTATCCTCCCTCTCGCACACCTCGCGAGACGCGGTAAACGAGGTTTTAACATCTCCCGGCTCAACAATGCACACCCGCACACCGAAGCCTTTCGCCTCCATTTCAAGCGCCTCTGCATACGCTTCCAACGCATATTTTGATGATGAATAATGACTCTGATACGGAATAGGGATGATTCCTCCCACAGAACTTGTAAACATCACAAGCGAGCGTTTGTTTTTACGCAAAAGAGGAAGTGCGAGATTATTAACATTTATCACACCGAAGTAATTCGTATCCATCTGACGCTTAGCCTGCTGAGAGGTGACATATTCGGCAGATCCCGCAATCCCGAATCCTGCGCAATGGATCACGATGCCGAGACGCTCAATTCGACTCAGAGCATTTTGAATGGATTTCGCATCGGTTACATCTCCGCGGACCCCATGCATGGTCCCCCCGCCATCAAACACCGTCGTCTCTTCTTTAACCGACCTTGAGAGCGCATAAACTTCAAACCCGCTTTTCGCAAAGCGTTCCGCAGTCTCCTTTCCGATCCCGCTTGACGCACCGGTTACCAATACGCATTTTTCATACGGACACGTTTTCATAAACAGTTCTTATTATCAACCCTGTATGTTGTATTTCTCATTAAGCTTTTTGATTTCAGACTCAATAATGCCTGCCGCTTCGTCAACCAGATCCTCGGTAACCGTTGCCATAAGGCTTACGCGCAGAAGGCACTCCCCCTCAGGAGTGGCAGGAGGCAGAACAGGATTCACATACACTCCGGCATCAAAGAGATTTCTCGCAAGCTCCAGCGTATATTCCGCATCCTTCGTATAAATCGGAACAATCGGAGTATTAGCCTCCAAAATGTTTATGCCGTGCTTCTTGAAAGTCTCTCTTGTGTAATTTGAGATTGACATAAGCGTGTCGGGAAGATCCGGGTGGTTTTCCAAATGGCGTAATGCGGCAAGCGCGCTCGCAGCATTCGCAGGAGGGAGACTCGCCGAGAACATGAAGGGACGGGAAGTATGCTTTACATAGTCCGCTACGGCGGCGCTTGAAGCAAGACATCCTCCCAAACTCGCCAAAGACTTGCTGAACGTGCACATAATCATGTCCACTTCGTCTTCAAGACCGAAATAGCTGGCGGTTCCTCTGCCGCCCTCTCCGATAACACCCAAAGAATGAGCGTCATCCACCAGTATTCTCGCACCGTACTTCTTTGCAAGGTCTACAATATCCGGCAGTTTGCATATATCTCCGCGCATACTGAAAATACCGTCTGTGATAATAAGACATCCGGCGCTTTCCGGAACACGTCTCAGGGCGCTTTCAAGCCCGTCCATATCGCTATGATGATAGCGCATCATATTACCATAGCTCAGTTTGCAACCATCGTATATGCTCGCGTGGTTTTCTCTGTCGCAAATCGCATAATCATTTCTTCCGACAAGCGAACTTATTATTCCGAGATTGGTAGAAAAGCCGGTTGTGAATGTAAGGGCGGCTTCTTTATGTAAAAATTTCGCAAGTTCGTTTTCAAGAGTGATATGCAAATCAAGAGAACCGTTCATAAAACGGGAACCGGAACAGCCCGTACCATATTTATTAAGCGCTTCCCTCGCTGCTGAAATCACCTCATCACATGTCGTTAATCCCAAATAGTTGTTGGAACCAAGCATGATTCTGCGTTTTCCTTCCATTACAACTTCTTTCGCCTGTTTGCTTTCCAAACAATGAAAATACGGGTAAATCCCTTTATTTCTATATTCATCCGGTTTTGTAAAATCTTTAAATTTGTTAAATAAATCAATCATCTGTCTCACCAAAAAAGTCTGAAATAACGTTATGGAATTATACTGAAATTGAAAACTATTATCAATAATTCTTTCCTTCTGTTCTTGACAAAAAATGAATAAATGTAAAAAAAGCACACAACAAAGCATACAACACGAAAACAAATCCACCGTAATACGCCATACGTCCCGCCCTGCCGCGCCTCCGAAATCTCCGCAATTGCGCACGCAAACAAAAAGGCAGCCTTTTGAATTGCATTCAATTCAAAAGGCCGCCCTGAACCGACTGATCAGTCAAATTAAAAACCTTATCCGCTTAATTACACCTTGCCTGTGGAAAGGAAGTTCTGAGTGAACACCTTTGCAGGAATCGGCTTATCAATCTCAAGCTTCACGATCTCGATTTTTGTGCTGTGACCTGTCTGAACATTCGTCAAAACATTCACCAAAGGAATGTCGTACTTCTCGCCCGTCGCACCCGTCATCGGAACAATCTTCAAAACTTCAAGAACCTTGATTAACTTGTCGTTCTTGTCGTACATCTCGGTGTGAACCGGATACATCGAATCCTTGTCCACCCATACCATTCTGTAGCTGTACTGGCTGGACTTCTTATCAATCGGAGTTTCTTTCACAACATAGCAATCATAAGTCGCTCCGCCTTCCACGGTGCACTTTTCATCGCGCAGATATTCGTGCTCATCCTCTTCCACCTCGCGAGAAGACATATCGTCATATGTTGCATCCGTTCCCATAAAGCTCTTTGAACCTTCGGAGGAATTAACACGGCGCGTGCTCTTCAGGGAAGGGAGATAAATCCACTTATCATCCGCCGCATTTTTATTCTCTATCTGAAGGAATCTCGTATCCTTAACGCTCGCAGGAGTCTTGAAGTCCATCACTGCGTACGTCTTATCGTTCTCATCCTTACCATACTGCAAAAGCTGGCGTACTTCTTTTGAACCGTTCTTCTCGGTAAGAGTCATAACAACCTGACTTCTTGTGAATTTCGGTTCCTTAAAATCGGAAACCTCGGTCATAATCTCAGTACCGCGCTCATTAGCAAAAGCGAATGAAGCAAGTACCATTAAAAAAACGCTTAAAAGCAATACTTTAACTGTTTTCTTCATTTTTAATCTCCAATACGCAAATTGTAATACGAAATTACGAATTTACCCTTTTTTCGTATAAATCTACAAATAACTTCACAAAAGGGCCCACGGAAGGCTCCGTAAGCCCCATTGCATTATAATTTTTTCTTAAGGAACAAAACACCATCCGTAAACCGGTGCGGCGCAGTCCTCTGAAATTCCATTCGCCTTATTTCTTTTTCTTAGCCTTTCTTTCGGACGCAGGCAACATGAACTTCGGTTTTAAAGCATTCAAAATACCCGGCACGATAGTCAGCGACAACGTGGCGCTTGTGAACATAACCATACCTACCAGCAATCCGATGTACTTAAGCACTGTAAACTTGGAAAGACAAAGCACAAGGAAGCCGAAACCTACCGCAATTGCATTGGTGATAATACCCGAACCGGATTTTCTGAAAGTCAGCTTTGTAACTTCCTCCAGATTATCGGTTAAAGCGCGCTCCTCTTTGTACGTGGTAAGGAAGTGAATCGTGTAGTCGATTCCGACACCAACCGCAACCGATGCGATAATGCTTGTAATCAAATCCAGTTTGATTCCGGCGAATCCCATAACCATGTAGTTAAGGAAAATCGTAAGCACCAAAGGAATCGCTCCGATAATACCCGCAATCACAGAATGGAAAGAAAAAGCGATAATCACGAACACGGCACCGATTGAAATCGCAAGGGATGTAATCTGACTATCCAAAATAAGCTCGGTCATCTTACGTTCCATTTCGGCTGTTCCCGTAGGAATCAACGTGTAGCCCTCAGGGAAGTTCTCTTCAGCGAATTCCTTAGCGGACTTGTTAATCTTCTCCGTTATCTGAGAAGAATGGCTGCGAAGCTGCACCTGAACCTTCATCTCCTTAGGATTCATCTCATCATCCAGGAACTGATCCAAAGAACCGCTCAAGAGCGTAAGATAATTCTCCACAACGCCGCGAAGTTCTTCACGGGTAGCCACAGGATACTTTGTAACATCATACGGAACCTCGTAGAAAGCATATCCGTTGTAGTTAAAGATCCTCTCCACCTGAGCCACAATGCTGTTTATGGAAGCGACCGAGCCGCCGGCATTGATATAAGCCGTATGCAAGGTGTCCAAAACTTCC
Source organism: uncultured Spirochaetaceae bacterium (assembly GCA_946410375.1). Lineage (GTDB taxonomy): Bacteria > Spirochaetota > Spirochaetia > Sphaerochaetales > Sphaerochaetaceae > CAMKAB01. The sequence goes on along the minus strand of CAMKAB010000064.1, from coordinate 528 downwards.
TTCATGGTGATTTTTTCCTGAAGCTTATCCGCATAAACGATATTCGGATCCACCCAGAGAACCTCCTCGCCGCTCTCCTGCGAAGAATCTTCGAAGTCGCCGAAGCTATCCCAATCCGATGCGCCTTCCGCAACATACGAACCCTCTGAGCTGTCAGAGAAATCAGAACCCCAGTCGGAGGACCAATCGTCCGTGTTCCAGTCTTCTGCGGATTCGTCGTATCCCTCAAAATCATCAACTTCCGAGAGAGCATCCGATGCTTCCTTAATCGACTCGTCCGTCACCGGCACATGCCAGACAGCATTTATTCTCTTCAACATCGTGATGAACGACACGATTTTACCGATTTCGGGATTTTCAGCCTTAAGGTAACTTTCCATATCGTCTACAGCTTTCAGTATCTCAACGTTGCAAATATCGCCTTTCTCCTGTCCGCGAACGAGCAGGTTAAGAGTGTAAGAACCGGCGAATTCCTTATCAACGTAGTCAATATCCTGATTGAGCTTCGCCGTTTTCGGGAAGTATTCG
>CAMKAB010000063.1 GCA_946410375.1 uncultured Spirochaetaceae bacterium | reverse complement strand
AGGAAAATCAACTTGAACTTTTCGTGTACGGAATACCCGCCGCACGCGGTGCATAGTCCCTGCCGCTGAACACGATAAGCGCCAAAAGCGTAATCGCATAAGGAATAATGTTGAACACCTCGCTCGGAATGCTGGAACCGCTAAGAAGAACAGCCAAAGCCTGCGACGCTCCGAAGAGAAGAGACGCGAGAAACACGCCGAGAGGACGCCACCTTCCGAATGCAACCGCAGCGAGAGCAATGAACCCTCGTCCGCCGATCAGCGTCGATGTGAACTGAATTGTTTGCGTCATAACAGCGCAGGCTCCAGCCAGTCCTCCGAGAAGACCGGACACAAAAACTCCGATATATCTGATAAGCCGCACATTGATACCAACGCTGTCCGCCGCCGCCGGATGCTCTCCGCAAGCGCGCAAATGCATTCCGAACGGAGTCTTAAAAAGAACAAACCAGGAAAGAACAACTATGAAGATCGCAATATAGAAAGAAGGATAGAATCCCAGCTTATCCGTTACCATCTTATGAGGAATGGCATCTGTTCTGTCCATTCCGAAAAGAGCCTGACAGGTAAAGATCGTAAGTCCGTCAGCAATCAGGTTAATACCGGTACCGGAGATCGTCTGATTGGCTTTCAAGTCAATGGCCGCCACCGCATGAACCAGCGAAACTACGCCGGAAATCACCATAGCCACCAGAACGGCAATCCACACGCTCCCGGCTCCCGCGCCCGCAGCCTGAACCTTGCACGCCACGCACGCCGCCGCACAAGCGCCGATACTCATAAGTCCTTCCAAAGCAACGTTTACCACGCCGCTTCTCTCGCAAATCATACCACCCACTGCCGTAATCAAGATAGGTGCAACAACCATCATTATGGTAGGAATCATTGAAAAAATACTCATTACCTCGCCTCCTTCTTTAGAAGTTGCTTTGCTCTGTACGCCTTAACGATCTCAAGACCGGCCCTGAGAGCAATGAAGATAACGATAAGCCCTTCAATAATATTTACAACTTCACGCGGTATACTCATAAACTGCATAAGAGAATAAGCGCTCTTTAACGCACCGAACAGAATTCCGGCAAGCAATGTACCTAAGGCTTTACTATTTCCGACAAGCGCCACGGCAATTCCCATAAAGCCGTAGTTGTCCTGGCTTTGCATGATTCTTCCGAATCTCAAAGAGCCTAAAAGCACACACGCTCCCGCAATTCCGGCAAAGGCGCCGGAAATCGCCATTGCGGTGGAAATCGCGTTGGTATCGTTAATTCCGCTGCAACGCGCCGCTTCCTTATTGAAACCGGTAGCTCTTAATGAAAATCCAAGTTTTGTCTTTTCCATTATGTACCAGAAAGCCAAAACGGAAAGAAGCATGAAAATGAAACCTATATTCAACTGGAAATCTCCGAGCTGCAACGCACCTTCCCTTATGCGAATCCCGATTCCCTGTAATAAAGCTCCGTTTGCAAGAGGCGCTGTCTGATATGTCTTATTAATAAGACCCTCAGGAAGAACGTACAGGGCAATCAGTCTGTACAGATAAAGCGCTATGTAGTTGAGCATGATTGTGGCAACAACTTCCGAAATCTTGAATTTTGCCTTCAGAACGCCGACTATTCCGCCCCAAACGGCTCCCGCAAGCATTGCAACGATAATGCAGAAGAACCACTGCCCCGGAAAAGACGGTATGCAAACAGCAAAAGCGTGGGCGGCGAGCATTCCGACCATATACTGTCCTTCCGCTCCGATATTGAACATTCCGACTCTGTTCGCAAAACCCATTGAAAGTCCGCAAAGCACATACGGAATCGCATAAGTCAGAGTATTCCCGAGAGGAGCCAAGGACCATTTTCCGAGTCCTCTATTGTACTGACCTACAAAACTCTGCCATATAGCCTTAAACAATCCGCCGGGATTCTTTCCTACGCACATCACAATAATGGTTCCGGCAATTATTCCCAAAATCACAACAGCCACGCTGGTTGCGGCTTCGCTTCCCAGGAACCAATCAATAAAGGAAGTTTTGTTTTCTTTTTTTATTTTCTCACTCATTCTTCCCACCTCACCTTACGCTCCGGCCTTGGCGTTTTTCACACCGGCCATCATAAGTCCGATTTCAGAAGCGGTTTTCTCGCCTTCGTTAAAGATTCCGACCACGGACCCCTTGCTGATCGCCGCAATTCTGTCACACAGACTCATAATTTCATCCAACTCAAAACTGACTAGCAAAATAGCCTTTCCTGCTTCTCGCTCCCCAATGATTCTTTTTCTGATATACTCAATGGCCCCCACATCCAAACCTCTTGTAGGCTGCGCCACCAAGAGAACATCCGGTGAAAGGGAAATTTCTCGAGCGATAATGACTTTCTGCTGGTTTCCTCCGGAAAGACTTCCCGCAGGTGTAATGCTTCCCTGACCTGAACGCACATCAAACTGTTCAATCAGAGCATCGGAATTCTTATAAATCGCATCGTTTTTCAAAATACCGAATTTCCCTGTGTATTTATCCGTGTAGAAATCTTTCAAAACGGTGTTCTCCGCAATAGTAAGTCCTCCTACCATTCCGTGCCTATGCCTGTCCTCCGGTATGTGACCAAGCCCCATTTCAATTCGTTCTCTGATTGTTTTGTTTGTAATATCCTGACCGTTAAGCAGAATACGGCCTTTTGTAACGGGAGAAAGCCCGCTGATAGCATACAGCAGTTCGGTTTGTCCGTTTCCGTCCACTCCCGCAATACCCACAATCTCGCCTGCATGAACATCAATGGAAAAATCGTGAACTTTTTCAATGCCCACGCTGTCGTTTACGCAGATGTTCTGAACTTCAAGAATAGCTTTTCCCGGATGGAAAGGCTTTTTATCAACATCGAACCTAACCGGACGCCCCACCATGAGAGTGGCGAGTTCCTGCTCGCTTGTTTCCGGTAAAATGTCTATGCAACCGACTGATTTTCCGCGACGCAAAATGGTGCACCTGTTCGCCACCGCTTTTATTTCTCTTAACTTATGGGTAATAATCACTATCGTTTTTCCCTCTTTTTGAAGGAGCTTGATTATATCCATAAGCTCGTCTATCTCCTGAGGGGTGAGAACTGCGGTCGGCTCGTCCAAAATGATAATATCGGAATCGGAATAGAGAGTTTTCAAAATTTCAACTCTCTGCTGCTGACCTACCGTTATATCCTCTATTTTAGCCCGCGGATCTACCTGCAAACCGTACTTCTCGGAAAGCATGGCGACTTTTTTCTCCGCCTCTCCCAGAGAAAGGACAAGCCCTTTTTTCGGCTCTCTCCCAAGCACGATATTCTCCGTTACGGTATAGTTATGCACCAGTTTGAAATGCTGATGAACCATTCCTATACCCAAACTCGTGGCAACATTAGGATTGGTAATCTTAACTTCTTTTCCGTTTATCAAGATACGGCCCGCATCAGGGGCATAAGAACCGAACAAAACAGACATCAAGGTGCTCTTTCCCGCGCCGTTTTCTCCCAAAATTGCGTGAACCTCATTTTTCTTAACCTCAAGGGTTACATTGTCGTTAGCCACTATTCCCGGAAAGGTCTTAGTAATGCCCAACATCTGAATTGCATATTCACTCATACACGACTCCATTCTTTTTCAGAAATTCAGTTATTGTATAGACGCACCCCGCCTTTTCATAAGAACGGGATACGTCCGATAATGACTGAACCGCCTGTATGTCAGTCGTCTATAGCGTTAAGTCTGCCGATATGCGGGTACTTCTCAAGAACTTCCTTAGCGGTCTTGAGAACCACTACCTTTCCGGAGAGGATATCCGCCTTAGCCTGCTCAACAGCCGCCTTCGCCGCATCGCAAAGTTCGGCATTTGTCGTTGCATAGCCGACACCGCCGTTTGTCATGTTCTGAGCGACAACTCCGCCCTTCCATGTTCCGTTCTTCACCTTCGTTAAAGCGTCAATCGTTGAATTTTCAACAACCTTCAACATTGATGTGAGAACCGCGCTCTTTCCTTCCGCGTAAATACCGTCCTCGTACTGGTCGCTATCCACGCCGATAGCCCACACGTTCTTACCGGCTTTTCTATATTCCTTAGCCTGGTCGATCGTTCCGCCGCCTGTTCCGCCGGCAGCTGAGAAAATACAGTATACGCCGCTGTCGTACCAGTTCTTAGCCTGCGTCTTCGCAAGTTCGGGAGCGCCCCAGTTGTTTGCATAATAATCTCTGATTGACGCATTCGGGAACACGGAAAGAATACCCTGAATGTATCCCATCTCAAACTTCGTGATTGTCGCACCCGGAACACCGCCGATAAATCCGAATGAAGGATTTTCAATGCCATCGTTCTTCGCCTGCATAGCAGCCGCTACACCGACAAGATAGGAACCCTGCTGCTCTTCATACTCATACTGAATGAAATTGTCGTACTGAGGGAGAAAACCTACGTCAACGATGATGATTTTCTGATTCGGATAATCCTTTGCAAAAGCGGCGGAGGCTTCAGCCCATGTGAATCCGGTTGTGATAATCAAATCGTATCCCTGAGCTGCAGCATTCTTCAAGTTCGGCAGATAGTCGTCTGCGGACTGAGTCGTGATATTCGTATAAAGAGTTCCCTTCCCTGCGCCGTTGTCGTTGTAGAAAGCTAAAATACCGCGCCATGCAGCCGCATTAAAGCTCTTATCATCAATACCCGTCGCATCTGTTAAAAGAGCGACTCTGATATTTTCATTTGCCGAGGCAGCTTTGTCGCTACCTTTTGCCGAGGCAGCTTTGTCGCTACCTTTCTTGCCGCAAGAAACAAACAGGCTCGCTGCTAACAGCACGCACAGAGCCACCGTTAATACTTTCTTCATAATAATCCTCCAAGAAACAGTATTTATTAAAGATTTTTTTCATTATAACCGACTTACGGAAATAGTGGGAAAAAATTTTAAATTATTTTCAGATAACATTTTCTAATAAATAATGGAAATATGATAATAAGAAACGGAAAACAGAAGGGAAAATCAGAGGAGAAACCGTCCTTGTTGATAAGCGGATTTTCGTGTATTCTGCGCATACGCTTTCTCCATCGGTTTTTGCGAATATACTCTCAGAAATGTTTTCGAGTTATCCGCTGACCTCCACGCGTCCGCAATCTTCCGCTGTTTTTTAAAATCGTTCTTAGAGACAGTTTTAAGTTATCTGCTGCGCTCCACCCCGGCTTTGACGCACCGCCCGTTTTCAGGACATAGGGAACACTTCGGGCTTACGCTTGTGCACACTTCCTGTCCGTACGAAACAAGCATTTCATTAAGAGGAATCCAATATTTCACCGGCATAATCCCCCTCAACGCCTTTTCGGTTTCCTCCGGAGTTTTGGTATTCACCCAGCCCATCCTGTTAGCAATCTGATGAACATGGCAATCCACACATATCGCATTTATTCCGAACCCCAAATTGAGCGTGAGGTTCGCCGTCTTCAATCCCACTCCGGGAAGAGACATAAGCTGTTCTACCGAACTCGGAACTTTACCCTGAAATTCATTACAAAGCTTCTCCGATATGGCAAGAATATTCTTCGCCTTTGTTTTATAAAATCCCACCGGATAAATCAGCGTTTCAATTTCATTTTGCGTAAGTCGGAGCATTGATTCGGCATCTCGCGCACGAGACAAGAGCGCCTCTGCCGCCCTGAGAGTTACATCGTCTTTTGTTCTGAGGGAGAGAAGCGTGGAAATAAGAACCGAATACGGGTCATTCTTCGTTATCGCAATATAGGACACGGCGGGAAGCTCTTTCTTCATTATGCGAAGCGTTGCATTAAAACGCTC